>NZ_JBISWK010000123.1:0-6797 GCF_044462205.1 Kocuria rhizosphaericola
CCGGTGGCCTTGGCCTCCACCTGGATGGAGCCGTCGAGGTAGAAGTACCAGAAGAAGCCGTACTCGTAGTTGCCGATCGTGGCGAAGTAGCTGATCACCAGCCGGCGGGAGCGGCGCACCTGCGGGGCCTCCCCGAACTCGGTGTGCTTCCAGAGCACGCCGTAGTCCTCCTCGTGCATGCACACCGCGTGCGGGATCTCCATGGGGTGGCCCTCGTCGTCGGCCACGAACGCGTCGAAGTACTGGATGACCCCGAGGCAGTCGCAGCCCAGCTTCAGCGAGTTGGCGTTCTTGCCGAGCAGGTACTCCCCGGCGTCGAAGTAGCTGATCCAGAAGCGGGTGTTCGTGGTGTCCCCGTAGGGCACGACCATCTCCGGCACGGAGGCCCGGTAGAGCACCGAGCGGTCCTCGGGCTGCTCGCCGGTGTCGTCGCGGAAGGTGACCCGGTTGAGCACCAGGCCCTCCTGGGCGTTGAAGCCGATGCGCAGCTTCCAGTTCTCCCAGGTCACGTGGGTGCCGTCCACCTGGAAGGACGGGCCCTCCGGCTGGACGATGTCGAGGGGCTTGAGGGTGGTGCGGGCCGGGCCCACGAACTCCGGGGTGTAGTTGGCGTCCGCCATGGGCACGGGCACGTCGCCGTCGTCCTCGACCCGGATGACCTCCCCGGCCGTGAGGTCGATGTGCACGACGAGGCCCTCGACGGGGTGGCCCCACGGGTTGTCGCCCTCGAAGCGGCGGTGGAAGGTCAGGGAGCGGATGACCCGCTTGCCGGTCTCGTCCTCCCGCGGGAAGAAGCCCGGCGCCAGCGGGGCCACGAAGCTGTGCGTGGTGTCCTCGATCCCCCGGCGGGCCATGGCCTCCTGCCAGCGCGGGTCCGCCTTGACGATCTCCGCGGCGCGGTCGTACTCCTCGAACATGTACTGCGCCTGCCCGTAGGGGTGCTCGCCCGTCCGCAGGGTCTCGAGCGAGCGGACCTCTCCCGCGGTCACGGACACCACGGCCCGGCGCGTGCGGCCGGTGTCGGTGTCCAGCAGGGTGATGTCGAGCGAGCGGTCGAAGTCGTCGTCGCCCTCGACGTGGCCCAGGACCACGGACTTCGGTGGCTCCACCGGCAGCACCCGGGGGAACCGGGTGGTTGCACCCACGTGGCCGGCGTCCTCAAGGATGCGCCGAGCAGTCGAGATCTCCGCCGGCGTCAGCAGGTCCAGGGGGTGGGTGACACCCAGCGCGGAGGGGCGGACGGGATCGGTGATTTCGCTCATGGGGCGCACTCCAGATGTGACGAAGGAGGCCGGGGATCCGGCCGCAACAGGAATTGCTATCCATCGTGACGGAGGTAACACCACTTGTCTCCGGTTCGGAACAGATCGTTCCTTGGATGGCGATCACACTGCGCGCAGAGTCAAGGGGCAGTCCTGACAGGCCCTGCCCCGTCCTCGACGGTGCCCACAGCTGGAACACCTCTGACACACGCCAGAAATGTGTTGCGCCCTGTTCTCGGAGTGTCAAAGGACGTGCGCGCATCAGCAAGTCAGTCAGGCAGCAGGAGGCTTAGCGTGAACCTCATCACAATGCAGAGGACGGAACAGCATGAATGAGAACCCGGCAGACCTGCTGATGATCAACGGCACCATCGACACCCTGACGGCTCAGAATCCTCGAGTCTCAGCCCTAGCAGTGCGGGGCGGGAGAGTCGCGGGGCTCGGCGCCGACGCCGAAAGATTGCGAGCCCCTGGAACGATCGTGGTGGACCTGGAGGGGGCGTATGTGATGCCGGCGCTGCTGGATGTGCACAACCACCACATGCTGGCCGGTCAGATGGACCTGTTCGAACTGGACGCTCCCCCGACCCTGAGCCTGGACGAGCTGCTGGAGGCTGTCGCCCGGCGGGCCGAGGGCCTCGATCCGGACGAGTGGGTGGTCGGCGGCAGCTGGGGCGCGGGCTTGCTGAACGAGATCAACAGCACCCAGGCCCTGGCGCGCCTCGACGCAGCCACCGGTGGGCGGCCTGCGCTGCTAAAGGACGACAGCAAGCACAATCGCTGGGCGAACAGTCGCGCCCTGGAGCTTACGGGAATTGACGACACCACGACCGACCCCGAGGGTGGACAGATCATGCGCGACGCCGACGGCCACGCCACCGGCGTGCTGATCGAGGCCGGCGGGGTCCTGGCCGAGAAAGCCCTGACCGGCCTGCGGCCGACCTCCACACAGGATCTGGCCCGCGCAGCTGCCCGGGGCATCCAGATCCTCCACTCCTACGGCATCACCGGGTTCCAGGACGCTGCCACCTCGGTGCAACTGATGCGGGCCTTGAAGGCCCTGGACGACACCGGGCAGCTGCACGCCTGGGTCGTCAGCTCTATGCAGGCCAACGACCTGATCTTCGGCACCACCCCGCTGGGCGAGGAGATCATCGCCCACCGCGACGAGACCCGCAGCACCCACCACCGCCCCGAGTTCATCAAGATCTTCCTCGACGGAGTGCCCCCATCCGGCACCGGCGCCTTCCTGGAGCCCTATCTGCCCGACGCAGGGTTCCCCGACTGCCACTGCGGGACCACGACCATGGACCCGGACGAGCTCGAGGTCTGGCTGATGCGCACCGCCGAACGCGGTATCTCCGCCAAGATCCACTGCACCGGCGACGCCTCCGTGCGCCTGGTCCTCGACACCGTGGAGAAGGTCCGCGCCGCCGGGCACACCGAGCCGAAGTACCACATCGCCCACGGCCAATTCGTCCACCCCGACGACATCGCCCGCTTCGCCGCTCTCGATGTGACCGCCGACATCTCCCCGGCACTGTGGTTCCCGGGCGTGATCTCCGAGGCCATCGCCACCGTGCTGCCCGCCGACCGGGCCTCGAAGATGCAACCCAACCGGGCACTGCTGGACATGGGCGCCCGGATCGCCGGCGGCTCGGACTGGCCCGTGAGCGTCTCCCCCAACGCCTGGGAGGCCATTTACGGGCTGGTGACCCGGCAGGATCCGACCGGTCAGTTTCCTGGCACCCTGTGGCCGGAGCAGGCCATCACCTTGGAGGAGGCCATCCGCGTCTACACCACCGCGTGCGCCGAGGCCATGGGCCTCGACGATGTCGCCGGCTCCCTCGCCCCGGGGAAGTCCGCGGACTTCGTCGTCCTCAGCGACGACCCGCACGAGATCGACATCGACGCCGTCCGGTCCATCACCGCCCGCCAGACCTGGTTCGCAGGCACCAAGGTCTACGACGCCGCCTCGGCCGGCGAAACGAACCCGGCGAAGGCCCAGACCTCCGCCTGAGGTTATCCGCAGTGCGAGAGGCGAATGGCTCCCGCACCACCTCACGCACTCTCCTGCCCCACTCATCCCGCTTCTCTTGCCCATGGGGCCGCCGTCGGCACAGCTCCCCGCAACACACCTCAGAAAGACGACATGACCACTGCCCTGCACAGGACCAAGACCACGCCCGGCTCCGACCGCGGAACCTACACCTACATCTCCGTCTACAGCGCCGTTCTCTACACGGTGCTCCTGACCGCCCCGGTCGTGGCCGGAAAACTGACGGAACAGTTCGCCCTCACGCCCGTACAGGTGGGAGGCCTCTTCTCGGCCGAACTGGGAGCCTTCAGCCTGGCGACCATCCCGGCATACCTGTGGTTGAAGCGCTTGAACCTGCGCACGGCCACCTACCTGTTCACCGCGGTGGTCGTTCTGGGCAATCTGGTCTCCGGGTTCATCGACGACTTCGGCTGGCTGGTGGCCGCGCGGGTGATTACCTCACTGGCGGCTGGGTCGATCACCGTCATCCTGCTGACCCTGAGCGGCAGGACGAGCAACCCCAGCCGGGCCTTCGGACTGTTCGTGGTCTTCCAGCTGGCCATGGGCGCCCTGATCCTGGCCGTTTTCCCCGCCCTCTACGCCGGGACCGGGGTGGCCGCCATCTATTGGACCCTCGCCGGGCTGGCTGCACTGTGTGTGTTGGTGGTGCCCCAGATCGACGGAGAAGCCCTGCGCGGATCCGCCCCTGCGCCCGCCGACTCCCGGACCCGAACGAGGCCGCCGATAGCGCAGTACATCACGGGTCTGGCCGCGGTGCTGCTGTTCTACATCGCCCTCAGCGGCGTGTGGGCCTTCATGGCGCAGATCTCCGCCGGCTCCGGAATCGACCTGTCCGCCACCAGTCTCGTTCTCTCCGTGGCCACGGTGGCCGGAATCGCCTCGGCCCTGCTGGCCACCGTCCTCGGTGACACACCGCGTCGCCGCCTGTACCTGCGCATGGGCTACCTGGGCATGGCCCTGAGTGTGGCTCTGCTGTTCGGCGCCCCCGGACTGCTGCGCTTCGCCGTGGCAGCAGTAATCTTCAAATTCGCCTGGACCTTGATCCTCCCCTACCTGCTCTCCACGCTCAGCGATCTCGGCGGGAGCCAAGTGATGAACACCACCAACCTCATGATCGGCACTGGCTTCGCCATCGGCCCCATCGTCAGCGGCACCCTCGTCCAAGCGGGAGGCTTCAGCGGAATGCTCGCCTTTTCCCTGGCGGCCGTCGTGGCCTCCCTGCTCTGCGTCCTCGTGGTACAGCGCCGAACACATTCCTGAAAAGCCAGCCTTACCGGAGTCACCAGTGAACGCTTCGTTGAAAGCGACACCCTCGTGACGAGGGTCGGCGACAGGATTTCGCAGATGACTCGTTACGAGACCGGTAATCGTTCTCCAAGATTCACCGGGCATGACGGCGAAGACCGCCGAGCTCATCGGGGTGCGGGTATCCAGGTCGCCCTCAGCTAGGTTCAATATGCGCAGCCCAGAGCAAAGCCTCCTGCCCTGCAGCGCTTCGGCAAAGGCCAGCATGTTCGGCGGTGACCGCCGCAGACTCCTGGCACTTGTCTGTCGGCAGCCCTCCCATAGGAACCCCTACCGCAACGCCATCGACTCGAACTTGTTCCGTGAATCGGTGAGCACGTTGGGCGGACCGGTGAGATGGCCGGTAATGGTGAACTGACGAGCAGAACTTTGGCGCTGATCGAACCACTGCTGCGAGTCACTGCCCGGGCAGAATGACAAAGAGTAGCTCTACCAGACCATCGACGCCACACGACTATGAAGAGTGGGCGCACCCTCGCCCGCCAACCGTTCCCGATCACACAACCCATGTGTGGAATAACCACTTGTAGCAGTCCAGGTCGAGGAGTGCGCGGGTCATCAAAAGGACGGCACGCATGTCATAACTGGACCGACGTGACGCGGGGCACACTGGAATGGATGTTCATGTGGGCTGGCGGTGGTTAGCCCCGGAGCCTTCACGGTCCGCGTTGTGATCTATTACCCATGAGGAGACATACCATGACTGCTGAAACCTCTGCCCTGTCGACCTTTTCGAGTGCGGCCGATCTGCTGGCCGTGATCCAGCCCGCCGAGGGCGGGCGCACCCTGCTCGATCCGGCTACCGGGGCGGTCGTGGGTCGGGCGCCCAAGCACACCCTGACGGACCTGGAGACGGCCGTGACCGCCGCCCGGGCGGCCCAGCCGGGCTGGGCGGCCCGTGGCCACACCGAACGATCAGCTCTTCTCGACGCCGCCGCCGAGGCCGTGGAGGCCAACGCCGAGGCGTTGGCCGAGCTGTTGTCGCGGGAGCAGGGCAAGCCGCTCAACGGCCCCAATGCCCGCTTCGAGGTCGGCGCGTGCGCGGCCTGGCTGCGCGCCACCGCCGCCTTGGAGCTCAAGCCGGAGACCCTCGTGGAGGAGAACGGCACCCGCGCCGAGCTGCACTACCGGCCCCTGGGCGTGGTCGGGGCGATCGGGCCGTGGAACTGGCCGATGATGATCTCCACCTGGCAGATCGCCCCGTCCCTGCGGATGGGCAACACCGTGGTCGTCAAGCCCTCCGGCTACACCCCGCTGTCGGTGCTGGCCCTGGTGGAAGTGCTCAACCAGGTCCTGCCGGCCGACGTGCTCCAGGTGGTCACCGGCGACCGCGAGATCGGCGAGGCCCTGGTCGCCCACCCCGGGGTGGACAAGATCATGTTCACCGGCTCCACCCCCGCCGGCAAAGCGATCATCCGCAACTCCGCCGACAACGTGAAGCGTCTGACCATGGAACTGGGCGGCAACGACGCCGGGATTGTGCTGCCCGACGTGGATCCGGCGGCCATCGCCGAGGACCTGTTCTGGGGGGCGTTCCTCAACACCGGCCAGACGTGTGCGGCGCTGAAGCGCCTCTACGTCCACGAAGACGTCTACGACGCCGTCTGCGAAGCCCTCACCGAGGTCGCCGCCCAGATGCCGATGGGCGTGGGCCTCGACGAGAACAACGTGCTGGGCCCGCTGCAGAACCAGGCCCAGTACGACATCGTCGCCGACCTCGTCGAGAAAGCCCGGGCCGGCGGCGGACGGGTGCTGCTGGGCGGGAACCCCGAGACCGGCAAGCCCGGGTACTTCTACCCGACGACCCTCGTGGCCGATCTGGACAACGACAACCCGCTGGTGGCCGAGGAACAGTTCGGCCCCGCCCTGCCCATCATCAAGTACACCGACCTCGACGAGGTCATCGGCATGGCTAACGCCCTGGAGGTCGGCCTGGGCGCTTCCGTGTGGTCGGCCGACACCGAGGCCGCCCGTGCGGTTGCCGCCCGGATCCAGGCCGGCACCGTGTGGATCAACAAGCACGGGGCCGTGGACCCCCGCATTCCCTTCGGCGGGGCCAAGCAGTCCGGCTACGGCCTGGAGTTCGGCGTCGAGGGCCTCAAGCACCTCGGCGCCCCCCAGGTCATCAACGGATAAGCACCCCCACCAGCACCACCACGAGCGGCGCCGGC
>NZ_JBISWK010000124.1:0-4688 GCF_044462205.1 Kocuria rhizosphaericola
ACCCCTCACGGGGCGCCGGCGCCGCCGTCATGCACACCTGTCGGCGCAGGGGTTCCGTACATCAGCTCGACGTGGAGACTATCGATGATGCCCAGATAGCCCTGAATCGTTTCCTCCTCAGCATCCACTGCAAGTCTCAGCGGATACCTGTGAGTGCGGAGTTGCTGCCGGAACCGGTCTCCATTCGCGTCAGAAATGTGGTGTATCCGTCGTGTATGACCGCGGGTGGGCCGAACACGGTGCGCGGAAGAAACCTCCCTGTCAGTCGGTGACCACCTGGGCGTCGATGAGCACCGGACCGGCGCTCAGGAGTGCCTCTTGGTAGGCCGCTTCGAACTCCTCACAAGTGGTGGTGCGCCGCGCGGGGATGCCGTAGCCCTCGGCGATCGAGACGAAGTTGATGCCTCCCAGTTGCAGCCCCGGGACGTTGGGCACTCCCATACGCTGGGCGAAGCCGGCGAGGGCCCCGTAGCTGGAGTTGTTGACGATGACGAACACGGTTCGTGTCTGCCGCTGGGCCGCGGTGTAGAGCGCAGTGATGGCGTAGTTCGCGGAGCCGTCGCCCACGGTTGCCACAATTGTCTTCGTCGGGTCGCCGAGCGACATCCCCACGGCAACCGGCAGGCCGAATCCCAGGCCGCCTGAGGCAGGGAAGTTGTACATGCCGGGGCGGTCGATGGCGATGCGCTCCAGATAGTCCAGATCCAAGGTGGTGGTCTCATTGACATAGGCCACGGTGTCGTTGACGTGGGTGTTGAGCACCTCCAGGATCTCGGTGCCGGTCATTCCCTTCGGCGAGGTCTTGGCCACAGGCAGTTCACGGGATCCTGTCTCGCCACGCCGCCTCCCTCGGTCCTTCACGCCCTCGGCCAGGATCTTCGCTGTGCCGGCCACGTCCGCGACGACGGAGCGGCCGAACGGTGCCCGGGTTGCCTCACGGGGGTCTTGGGTGACCTGTACGACGTGGGTGCCGTCCGCGAGGTAATTGCTCGGTTCCCAGCGGTGGTATCGGAAGACGGCAGCACCCAGGGCGAGGACGACGTCGTGGCCGTCGAGGCGGTCGCGCACGGACTTGATACCCGGGACAAGGACCCCTTGGAAGTTGGGGTGGGTGGTCGGGAACGGGCCGCGCGATGGCGACGGGGCGATGTACACGGACGCGTCGGCCTTCTCCGCCAGAGAGACCACGGCATCAAAGACGGTGGGGTCCTTGATCGCAGCAGCGTCCACCTGAGGCCCCACCACCAGGGCAAGCCGCTGTGCACCGTCGATGATGTCCACCAACTGCTGCGCCAAGTCGTCGGTAAGACCTCCGGGGGTGGTGACCGACCGAGCGGTGAGCAAGGCGTCGTCGTCCAAGGCCGGTTCAGCCCAGTCGTCGAGCGGCACCGAGACATAGACCGGCCCACACGGTGGGGTGGAGGTTTCGAAGACCGCCTGGGTGAGAGTCCGTGTCACGTCAGCGGCGGCCAGCGGCTCATGGGAGTACTTGACCAGTGGCGCAGGGAGGATCGAGGCGTCCATGTTGGCCAGCATTGCCTCCTGTCCGACGGTGCGGCGCACCTGTTGCCCGGCAAGGACGACCATGGGGATGTGACCGTAGTGGGCGTTGGTCAGTGCGCCCATCGCATTGCCCGATCCAGAAGCCGCATGGAGGTTTACCAGCGCAGGATTGCCGGTCGCCCGGGCATAACCCTCTGCCATGCCCACGACGACCTGTTCATGCAGGCCCAGGACGAAGTCGAAGTCCTCATCAAGCCCCGCCAGGAAAGGAAGCTCGTTAGAGCCGGGATTGCCGAAAATAGTGGTCATCCCCTGCGCGCGGAACATGTCCAGGGTTGTCTCCAGAACCGTCTTCGTCCTCGCCACTCGTCTGCCTTCCTGGGGGTTCATTGCACGGGAGATCACTGCCGGCGACCGCCGGGCTCAGCCGCGGACCTCGGATACGCCTCGCGCCGGACCCGTGCCAGCCGTGCCGGTCCGGCGACGGCAATCCGATGCTCTGGTGACCGTCAGCCGGAATTCCTGTGGTCCTCGCAGCATGTGCCGTTCGGATGGATTCCAGTAGACCATGCCGTCGTTCGGTCGGGGAGACCCATCCGAGGGATTGGAGTGACCCCGTCGGGCAAACACCATGGTGTGCCTGGCTCAGGTCGCCCATCCGAGGATCTACATGGCGCGGAGAAACGTGAAGTACCCGGCGACGGTACCTGGGAGGCGACGGATGGGCGTCCAGAGGCACCGCTGGCCGCAGAAATCTCTCACCAGGCGGGACAAGGAGAGAGCGTCACAGCTATTTGCGTCGTCGCGCCCCGATCGCCTTGCGCTGTGCCATCAACTTCCCCAGGAGCTCGACAAGGTTCTGCTGTTCCTCCTCCGTGAGCACCCCGGCCCACTGGCTTTCCCGCTCGTTCTGCGCAATGAGGGTTGTCCGAATCCAGTCCGCTCCGGTCTCGGTCAGGTGCAGGATCCATGAGCGGCCGTCGTGGGGGGAGGCCTCGCGGCGCACCAGGCCTTTGCCTTCGAGCGTCTTGGTGAGGCTGGACACCGCCGATCGACTCATGCCGGCGAGGGCGGCGACCTCATGTGAAGCGAGCGGGCCGGTCACCCAGAGGGTGAACATCAGCCGTGAGCTCGACCATGTGCCGCCCCTGGGACGGTGGATGCTGGAATCGAAGTCGTAGACCACGGTGGAGGAGGCCCCATTGAGCAATATAAAGAGGAGGTTGGCCGTGAGATCGGTCTCGGGGAACTCCGCGGAGATCCGCCGCTGGGCGGCCTCGACGAAGGACCAGTAGTCCGGCAGGGCGGCGCGCTCCGGGCCGCCGGATGAGTCCGGGCGATGGGGTGCGGGCATGGCGTCGATTCTATGGGCCGGAGATCGTTCATATCCTTGAACTGACGCCGTTGTTTCACAGATCTCCGCATGTGGAGATGGTCTTGGCGTCCTTCACGCAACTGCGCCGACGGGGTGATCACCAATCACCGGCGCAACGATGCGGTCCTGCCCTCTCCCGGGTATGAGCGCTTCGTTCTGGCACGCGAGCCCCTCATTGCTCCGAGCCCTGGAACTACGAGCCAGCTGGGGCTGCGCCTTGCGGCGCATGCGCGCTTGCCAAGGCCGAGCCGATGCCCGAGAACGTCCGGCAGTCGGTCATATGTAAAGCGGAGAGGGTCAACCTACCCCCGCTGCCGATAATTCACTTCAATTCCTGCAGCAGCGAAGAGCCGTGGGACCTGGCGTGCCAGCTCCCACGGCTCTTCGTGCGTCCTCAGGCGGGGCTGCCGGTGCCGGGCACCGGGACGCCGGCCCAGGGGTTCTCCACGCCGATGTACTGGGTGGTGGTGTACTCGGCCAGGCCCTCGGCCCCGCCCTCCCGGCCCAGGCCGGACTGCTTGACACCGCCGAACGGGGCGGCCGCGTTGGAGATCACCCCGACGTTGAGGCCCATGAGGCCGAACTCGATGCGGTCGCCGATGCGCAGACCGCGGGAGATGTTCTCGGTGAACACGTAGGAGGCCAGGCCGTACTCGGTGGAGTTCGCCAGGGCCACGGCCTCGTCCTCGTCCGTGAACGTCACGACCGGGGCGACGGGGCCGAAGATCTCCTCGGTCACCGCGCGGGCGTCGACGGGGACGTCGCGCAGCAGGGTGGGGGCGAAGAAGTAGCCGGGCCCGTCCACGCGCGCCCCGCCGACGACGACCTTCGCCCCGCGCTCGACGGCGTCGGTGACGAACTCCTCGACCGAGTCCCGGGCCTTGGCCTCGACCATAGGGCCCACGCTCACCCCGTCGTCGACACCGTTGCCCACGGTGAGCGCGGCCATCTTCGCGGCCATCTTCTCGACGAACTCGTCGACGACCGACTCGTGCACCAGCAGCCGGTTGGCGGCCGTGCAGGCCTCGCCCATGTTGCGCATCTTCGCGGCCATGGCCCCGGCCACGGCCTTGTCGATGTCGGCGTCCTCGAAGACGATGAGCGGCCCGTTGCCGCCGAGCTCCATGGAGGTGCGCAGCACGTTGTCCGTGGCCAGCTTCATCAGCTGCTTGCCCACCGGGGTGGAGCCGGTGAAGGAGACCTTGCGCAGCCTGGGGTCGGCCATGATCGGCTCGGAGACCGCGGCGGCGGAGGCGGAGGAGACGACGTTGAGCACCCCGGCCGGCAGACCGGCGTCCAGCATGAGCTGGGCGAAGTACTGGGAGGTGAGCGGGGTCAGCCGCGCGGGCTTGAGCACCATGGTGCAGCCGGCGGCCACGGCCGGGGCGACCTTGCGGGTGGCCATCGCCAGCGGGAAGTTCCACGGGGTGATCAGCAGGCACGGGCCCACGGGCTTGTGGGTGACCAGCATGCGCAGGTTGCCCTCGGGGGTGTCCAGGTAGCGGCCGTAGTCGCGCACGGCCTCCTCGGCGAACCAGCGCAGGAACTCCCCGCCGTACTTGACCTCCCCGGCGGCCTCGGCCAGCGGCTTGCCCATCTCCAGGGTCATCAGCAGGGCGAGGTCCTCGGCGCGCTCCTGCACGAGGTCGAACGCGCGCCGCAGGATCTCCGAGCGCTCCCGGGCGGGGGTGCGGGCCCAGGACTCCTGGGCGTCGGCGGCGGCGTCCATCGCGGCCTGGGAGTCCGCCCGGGTGGCCGAGGCCATGGTCGCGATGACCTCGCCGGTGGCCGGGTTCTCCACCTCGAAGGT
>NZ_JBISWK010000125.1:0-41378 GCF_044462205.1 Kocuria rhizosphaericola
GACCCGCGCTGGCAGGAGGCCATGGCCCGCCGGGGGATCGAGGACACCACGCACAGCTTCGTGGCCCCGCTGGCGCCGGGCTTCTTCCCGCGGGAGGACGAGACCGGCAAGCGGGTCATCCGCTCCCTGACCTTCCACCGCCGCTTCGAGGGCGACAACCCGTGGGGCCACCCCGTCGAGGGCCTCGTCGTGCACATCGACCTCACGGCCGGGGAGGTCATCCGGGTCGAGGACGACGGCGACGTGCCCGTGCCCATGGCGGACGCCAACTACACCCCGGAGTTCGTGGGCCCGGCCCGCACCACCCTCAAGCCCCTCGACATCGTCCAGCCGGAGGGCCCGTCCTTCCAGGTGGACGGCACCCACGTGACCTGGGAGAACTGGAAGCTGCGCATCGGCTTCAACGCCCAGGAGGGCCTGGTGCTCAACCGGGTCACCTTCCGCGACGACACCGGCGAGCAGCCCGAGGACCGCTCGGTGCTCTACCGGGCCTCCGTGCCGGAGATGGTCGTGCCCTACGGGGACACCACGAACACCCGCTTCTGGATCAGCTACTTCGACGCCGGGGAGTACCTGCTCGGCAAGAACGCCAACTCGCTGAAGCTGGGCTGCGACTGCCTCGGGGTCATCCAGTACTTCGACGCGTTCGTGGCCGACGACGAGGGCCACCCCATGGAGATCCCGCACGCGGTGTGCATGCACGAGGAGGACTACGGCGTGCTCTGGAAGCACACCGAGTTCGGGGAGGCCCCGCAGGTGCGCCGCTCCCGCCGGCTGGTGATCAGCTACTTCGCCACGATCGGCAACTACGAGTACGGCTTCTTCTGGTACTTCTACCTCGACGGCTCCATCCAGGTGGAGGCCAAGGCCACCGGCATCGTCTTCGCCGGCGCGTGCGAGCCCGGGCGGCCGAACCGGCACTCCAACGAGATCGCCCCGGGGATCCAGGCCCCGGTGCACCAGCACATCTTCTGCGCCCGGCTCGACGTCGCCGTCGACGGAACGGAGAACTCCGTGCAGGAGGAGAACCTGGTGCGCATCCCCATGGGCGACGACAACCCGTACGGCAACGCCTTCACGTGGTCGCGCACCGACGTGACCCGCGAGTCCGAGGGGATCCGGGACGCGAACACCGAGACCGGGCGCAAGTGGTTCGTCACCAACCCCAACCGCCGCAACCACGTGGGCGAGCCCACCGCCTACCACCTGATCCCCATGCCGGGCCCGCGGCTGCTCGCCGCCGAGGGCTCCTCCGCCTGGAAGCGGGCCCAGTTCGCCACCCACCACCTGTGGGTGACCCCCTTCGACGAGGAGGAGCGGTTCCCCGCGGGCGAGTACCCCAACCAGCACGCGGGCGGGGGCCTCGGCGAGTGGGTGCAGCAGGACCGGCCGCTCGAGAACACCGACGTGGTGCTGTGGCACACCTTCGGGCCCACCCACATCCCGCGCACCGAGGACTGGCCGGTGATGCCCGTGGACTACTACGGCTTCTGGTTCAAGCCCTACGGCTTCCTGGACCGCAATCCGGCACTCGACCTGCCGGACTGGTCCACCGCCGGCGGCACGTGCTGCGGCACCGAGGTCGGCCACGCCGATCCCGTGCCCGCCACGGAGGGCGCCCACGCCATCACGGGCCACGACCACGGCGGCGTGCGTCCCGCCCACGACTGCGGCTGCGAGGGCTGAACCATGAGCACCGAGACGAACCGCCGGAACCGGACCCCCGAGCACGGCCACCTCACCGAGAGCACCGGCCTGGAGCGCCGGACCCTGACCGTCCCCTCGCTGGTCTTCCTCATCATCGCGGCCTCCGCGCCGCTCACCGTCCTGGCCGGCGGTGTCCCGTCCACGTTCGCCGTGACCGGCCTGCTCGGGGTGCCCCTCGGCTTCCTCGTCCTCGGGGTGATCCTCGCCCTGTTCGCCGTGGGCTACGGGGCGATGTCCTCGCGGATCACCAACGCCGGCGCCTTCTACGCCTATGTGGCCGACGGGCTCGGCGCCCGGCAGGGCATCGGGGCCTCCTGGCTCGCCCTCATCAGCTACAACGCGATGCAGATCGGGCTCTACGGGATCTTCGGCTTCGTCCTGTCCTCCTTCCTGGAGGCGCGCCTGGGCCTCGCGGTGCCGTGGTGGGCGGCGGCCTTCGCCGGGCTCGTCCTCGTGGGGCTGCTGGGCGTCAGCCGGGTCGACCTCTCCGCGAAGGTCATCGCGGTCCTCGTCACCCTCGAGTTCCTCGTGGTGATCGTGGTCGACGTGATCTCCCTGGGAGTGGCCCCCGAGGGCCTCAGCGCCCAGCCCCTGATGCCCTCCGAGTTCTTCACCTACGGCATCGGCGCCGTGCTGTCCTTCGGCATCGCCGCGTTCATGGGCTTCGAGTCCGCCGCGATCTACAGCGAGGAGGCCAAGGACCCGGCCCGTGCCGTCCCGCGGGCCACGTTCACGGCGGTGGCGATCATCTCGGTGTTCTACGCGGTCTCCGCGTGGGCTCTGGCCGTGGGCGTCGGCCCGAGCGGGATCGTGGCCGCCTCCCAGCAGTACGGGCCGGACCTCGTGTTCGTGTTCCTGGGCGAGCACGGTGGAGTGCTGCTGGCGGACATCGCCCAGGTCCTGTTCATCACCAGCCTGCTCGCCGCGCTCATCGCCTTCCACAACGCGGTGGCCCGGTACTTCTTCTCGCTGGGCCGCGAGAGCGTGCTCCCGCGGTGGCTGGGCGCCGTCGGACGGCGCAACCACGCCCCGGTGGCCGGCTCGCTCGCGCAGAGCACGCTCGCCGTGGTGCTCGTGACGGTCTTCGCGGTCGCCGGGCAGGGCTCCGAGCTCGGTCCACTCTTCCCGGTGCTGACCCTGTTCACCTGGCTGGTCAACGCGGGCGCCTTCGGGCTGATCTTCCTGCTGACCATCACCTCCCTGGCGGTCATCGGGCACTTCCGGCGGGAGCCGGACGGGCAGTCCGCCTGGGTGCGCTGGATCGCCCCCGGGCTGTCCGCGGCGGGGCTGGGAGCGGTCTTCCTGCTGGTCCTGGTGAACTTCGACGTCCTCATCGGCGCCGAGGGGCCCAGCCTCCTGGCCGTCGTCATGCCGGCGATCATCCTGGCCGCCGGGCTCGCCGGCCTGCTCTGGGGCGAGCACCTCCGGCGCCGCCGGCCCGGGGTGTTCGCCGGGGTCGGCTCGGGCCGCGCCGTGGAGGGCGGCGGGTCCGTGGCGCGACCGGACGCACCGGGAGAGTCCGGGACGCCCGAGGCGCCCGAGGCCGCCGGCGTGGCCGGGGACGCGCGGTGACCGCCCTGGAGCCGGCGGCCGGGGCGGTGGGGGCGCGCCGGGCGGTGCGCGGTCCGGTCGGCGTGCTCCGGCCGCCGGGCCGACCGGCGGCACCGCGCCGGGAGGTGCGCCGTGGCGCCGGCCTCCTCCGGGTGCTGCTCGTGCTGGGCGTGGCCGCCTCCGTCGCCCTGCACGCGCAGATGGCCCTCGCCGGCGCCCACGGGCCCGGGTGGTCGGTGCTCATGGGGGTCATGGCGCTGCTGTGCCTGTCCTGCCTGGCCGGGCTCGTCCGGACCGGCGACCCCACCGGCGCGGTGCGGATGACCATGGGCATGGCCCTCGCGATGGCCCTGGGCCACGTGCTGCTCCTCCCGCTGCTGGACGGGGGCTCCGGGGCGCACGGCGCCCATGCCCACCACGGGGGAGCGTCCGCGGCGGGTGCCGCCTCGGGGGCGGGCCACGGCGGCATGCTCCTCGTGGTGGCGGTCGAGCTGGCCGTGGCGGCCCTCGCCGTCGGCTGGACGGGACGACACAATCAGCGAATTACCTACCAACCGGTCTAATATGGCGATCCAGATGTGATGCCAGTCACGGTGCGGACCCCGGTGGTCCGCACCGTGCCGGACAGGGAGGGATCGTTCGATGGTGCCGACGCCGACCGGACCGGGCCGGACCGCCGCGAGCCCCGAGCTCGTGGAGTCCATCCGGGACTGGTCGCGCCTGACCTCGCGCTCGTTCGTCCCCCTGAGCTGCACGACCACGGCCGCCCGGTCCTTCCGGGCGGGGCTCGTGGGCCGGGAGGCGGGGAACCTGCACGTCTCGCACCTGCGGTTCTCGCCGCACGCGGTCGAGCGCGTTCCCGCCGGCCCGGAGGACACCGGTGGCGGGCGCTTCAAGGTGAACCTGCAGCTCGAGGGCCGCTGCGTCGTCGAGCAGGACGGCCGGCGCAGCGTGCTGAACCCCGGTGACCTCACCCTCTACGACACCTCCGAGCCCTACCGCCTGGAGTTCCCCGAGGAGTCCCGGCTGCTGGTGCTGATGTTCGACCACCGCGTCCTCGACCTCCCGCCCGCCGCCGTCGCACAGCTGCGGGCCTGCCGGCTCGGGCCCGAGGGCGCCGTCCACGACATGGTGGCCTCCTTCCTCGCGTCGATGGCCGACCACATGGACGCCCTGACCGGGATGAACGGCCAGCGGCTCGGCAACTCCGCCCTCGACCTGCTCACCACCTCCTTCAACCTCGAGCTCGACGACCAGGTGGCGGCCTCCGCCCACGAGAAGGACCGGCTGCGGGCCCGCGTGCACGACTACGTCGAGGCCAATCTCTCCCGGTCCGACCTCGGCCCCACCACGATCGCCCGGGCGCACTACGTCTCCGTGCGGCGGCTGCACCAGGTCTTCCAGGACGAGGGCACCACCGTCTCGACCTGGATCCGCACCCGCCGGCTCGAGCGGTGTCGGCGCGCGCTCGAGGACCCCATGAGCGCAGGGGTGCCCGTGGCGCGGATCGCCGCCCGGTGGGGCTTCCCCGACGCCGCCCACTTCTCCCGCGTGTTCAAGGCCGCCTACGGCGTCTCGCCGTCCGCCGCGCGCGCCCAGGCCCTGGCCGACCTGCCCGCCTGACGCCCCCGCATCCGGAGGGCAGGCCTGCGTTCCCCGGCGTGATCCCTTGCACTACGTGCAAGGTTGCACTGAGTGTACTGTTGCACCTAGTGTAACGAGCTGTGACGAATCTGCCCGCCGAGCCGGCCCAGGACCGCCCCCCGGAGGACCGGCGGGAGGCGGTGAAGTACCACAACCGCCGCGCCATCATCGACGCCGCCGCGGCCCTGGCCGCGGAGCGGGGAGTGGGCCGGTTCACCGTCAACGACCTCGCCGAGCGGGCCGGGGTCTCCCGGCGCACGATCTTCAACCACTTCGCCTCCGCGGACGACGCCGTCTACGCGCGCTTCACCGAGCTGCTCGGGGTGTTCGTCGACAACTTCGCGCGGGTCGTGGAGGCCACCCCGCCGCCCGCGAAGCCGAGCCCCGGGGCCGTCCTCGAGCAGCTGGCCGACGTGATCGAGCGCACCGAGCTCGTCCCGGCCATGTGCCACATCGCCCGGCTCATGGGCGCCAGCGAGGACAGCCCCACCACCGCGGTGTGGGCGCACGAGGTGTTCCAGACCCTCACCGCCCGGCTCGCCTCCGAGATCAGCGACCGGGTCCCCGGCGCGTCCACCTTCACCGTGGACCTGCTCGCGAGCCTGCTGCTCCACGCCCTGGCTGTCGCCTTCGAGCGGTGGGCCGAGGAGACCGGCGCGGTGGACACCCCCGAGAGCCGCATGACCTGGCACCGGCTGCTGCGCACCGCCGTGGACCGCCTGCGGCACGGCTTCGCGGACTGACCCGCACGCGCTGCCCGCACTCCTGACCGGGCTTCCCGACCCGTTCTTCCTGACCCGACCCTCCCTGCACGGCGTTCCGTGGACGACGCTCCTGACCTGACCTGACCGACAGAGAAGAGACATGGCACATCTGCTGTACCGACTCGGGCGCTTCGCCGCCCACCGCGCGTGGGCCGTGGTCGCGGCCTGGATCGCGGTCCTGCTCCTCGCCGGCGGCGCCTTCGCCGCCTTCGGCGGTCAGCTGACCAACGCGATCACCGTCCCCGGCACCGAGACCCAGCGCCTCGCCGACCGGCTGCAGTCCGAACTGCCCGACGCCGGCCACGGCACCGGCCGGATCGTGTTCCAGACGGCCGACGGCGAGCCGTTCAGCGCGGACCAGCGGGAGCAGATCGGCGAGGCGCTCGCCGCCGCGGAGGAGTCCCCGGGCGTCGACGGCGTCCTGGACCCCTTCGCCGCGCAGGACGAGCGCGAGGAGCAGGAGCAGCAGCTCGCGGACGGACGCGAGCAGGCGGCCGACGGCCGCGCGCAGCTCGACGCCGCCGAGGACACGCTCGACGAGAACCAGGAGAAGCTCGACGAGGCCCGTGAGCAGGCCGAGCGGGCCGATGCCTCCGACCAGGTCCTGGACGAGCTCGACGCCCGCCAGGAGGCCCTCGACGACGGCCGCGCGGAGCTCGAGCGCAACCGCGAGCAGCTCGTGGACGGGCTGCCCGAGCTCGACCGCGGGGAGCGGTTGATGGCACTCGCCGAAGAGACCCGCACGGTCTCCGAGGACGGGACCACGGCGATGGCCGTGGTGACCTTCACCGCCGAGCAGCAGGCGGTCACCGCCGAGGAGAAGGAGGCTCTGCAGGCTGCCGTGGACGGCACCGGGATCGAGGACGTGCAGGTCGAGTACTCCCTGGAGATCGCCCAGGACATCTCCCAGCTCTTCGGTCCCGCCGAGGTCATCGGCGTGGTCATCGCCGGGATCGTGCTGCTGGTCATGCTCGGCACCCTCGTGGCCGCCGGCCTGCCCATCCTGATGGCGCTCACCGGCGTGTCCGTCGGCGCCCTGGGCGTGCTGTCCTTCTCCGGGACCGTGGACATGATGCCGGTGACCCCGATGCTGGGCGTCATGCTCGGACTGGCCGTGGGCATCGACTACTCGCTGTTCATCCTCAACCGGCACCGCCAGCAGCTGCTGGCCGGCACGGAGCTGCACGAGTCCATCGGCCTGGCCACCGGGACCTCCGGCAACGCGGTGGTCTTCGCCGGGCTGACCGTCATCATCGCCCTGGCCGCGCTCAACGTCACCGGCATCCCGTTCCTGGGCGTCATGGGCACCGCGGCGGCGGTCTGCGTGGCCGTGGCCGTGCTGATCGCCGTGACCCTCACCCCGGCGCTGCTGTCCCTCGTGGGCGGGCGGCTGCTCTCCGCCCGCGCCCGGACCCGCGCGGCCCGCCGGCCCGCGCACCTCGGGGAGCCCCGCCCCGGCGTGGCCACCCGCCACCCCGTGCTGACCCTCGTGGCCGGCGTGCTCGCGCTCGTCGTCGTCGCCCTCCCCGCGGCCTCGATGCGCCTGGGCCTGCCGGACGCCTCCTCCGAGCCCGAGGACTCCACCCAGTACCGCACCTATCGGGTCCTCGACGAGAAGTTCGGCGCCGGTGCCAACGGCCCGCTGCTCGTGGTCGCCGACCTGCCGGAGGGCACGGACGAGTCCGAGGCGGCCGAGCTGCAGCTCACCGTGGGCGAGGAGCTCATGGCGGAGGACGACGTCGTCTCCGTGGTCCCGGCCGGGCTGTCGGAGGACCGCCGGACCGCCGCGTTCCAGGTCGTGCCCGTGGACGGCCCGGCCGCCGAGTCCACCGAGGAGCTCGTCGGCGACCTGCGCGCCCTGTCCCCGGCCCTGGAGGACGAGCACGGCGTGCGCATCGGCGTCACCGGCCAGACCGGCGGCAACATCGACGTCTCCCAGCTGCTGGCCGAGGCCCTGCCGCTGTACCTCACCGTGGTGATCGGGCTGTCCCTGCTGCTGCTGGTGCTCGTCTTCCGCTCGATCCTCGTGCCGGTCGTCGCGACCGCCGGGTTCATGCTCTCCCTCTTCGCCGCCTTCGGCGCGGTGGTGGCGATCTACCAGTGGGGCTGGCTGGGCGGCGTCTTCGGCGTGCACGCGCCCGGCCCGGTGCTCAGCTTCCTGCCCACCATCCTCGTGGGCGTGCTGTTCGGCCTGGCCATGGACTACCAGCTGTTCCTGGTCTCCGGGATGCGCGAGGCGTTCGTGCACGGCCGCTCGGCACGGTCCGCCGTCCAGGAGGGGCTCCGGGCCGGCCGGGCCGTGGTCACCGCCGCGGCGATCATCATGATCTCCGTGTTCGCCGGCTTCGTGTTCTCGCACATGGCGATGATCCGGCCCATGGGCTTCGGCCTCGCCTTCGGCGTGCTCGTCGACGCCTTCGTGGTGCGCATGATGCTGATCCCCGCGGTCATGCACCTGCTCGGCGACAAGGCCTGGTGGCTGCCCCGCTGGCTCGACCGGATCCTGCCCGACGTGGACGTCGAGGGCGACTCCCTGCGCCGCGACCGCACGCCCGCGCCGGTCGGCTCGGCCGGTCCGAGCGGATGGGGCGACGCTGCGCCGGACCCGGACGCCGAGCGCGAGCTGGTCGGTGCCGGCCGGCGCGACTGACGCGGCACCTGCAGGCTCCGGACAGCACCGTGCCCCTCCACCCGCAGCGCGTGGAGGGGCACGGTGCTGTTCCGGTGTGCCGGCCCGCTGCGGTCGGTACAGTCGTGCCCATGACGGCGCGCCGCACGTTCCTCATGGTCGCCGGGCAGCTGGCCCTGGTCGGAACGCTTCCCGGCTGCGTCGTGGAGCGGAGGGTGCCGACGGACCCGCGCGACAACGGTGCGCGGCGGGGCGGAGGTGCGGCGGGCGACGACCGCGAGGCTCTCTCGGCCCGCCCCGGGAACGCCCCACCCGCCGAGCCGGCCGGCCCGGGCGAGCACGAGCTCGGCGTGGCGGAGGAGGGGGACTCGCTGCTCTTCCTGCCGTCCTCGGCCGGTCCCAGGGGGCCGGTGCCGCTCGTCGTCTCCCTGCACGGCGCCGGCGGCAGTGCGAGGGGCGGCCTGGACCTGCTGAGGAGCGCCGCCGCCGAGCACGGGTTCGCCGTCCTGGCGCCGTCCTCGCGGGAATCCACGTGGGACGCCGTCCGTGGGCGGTACGGTCCCGATGTCGACGTCCTCGACCGGTCGCTGCGGCGCGCCTTCGAGCTCGTGCGGGTGGACCCGGAGCGGATCGCCCTCGCCGGGTTCTCCGACGGCGCCTCCTACGCCCTGGGGCTGGGCCTCGCCAACGGCATGCTGTTCGGGGCCGTCATGGCGTTCTCGCCGGGCTTCGTGCCACCCGCCGCCCGGACCGGGACGCCGAGGATCTTCGTCTCGCACGGGGCCGCGGACGACGTCCTGCCCGTCGAGCGGACGAGCCGGCGCATCGTGCCGCAGCTCGAGGAGGACGGGTACGACGTCACGTACGCCGAGTTCGAGGGCGGGCACGCCGTCCCGCCCCCGATCGTGCGGCGGGCCGTGGAGTGGTGGGGCCGGCCGGAGGGCTGAGCCGGCGTCAGGAGATGCCGTTCTCCTGGAGCCACATCTCCAGCAGGCCCAGCTGCCACAGCACGTTGGAGCGCAGCGGCGTGTGGTGCCGGTTCGGGTCGGCCAGCAGGGACTCCACGACCTCCGAGTTGTAGAGCCCGCGCCGCACCGCCGCCGGGTCGGTCAGGGCGGCCTCGACCCGGTCCAGGGTCCCGCCCTCGAGGGTGCGGATCGCCGGGACGGGGAAGTAGCCCTTCTTCCGGTCGATCACCTCGTCCGGGACGATGCCGCGCGCCGCGCGCTTGAGCACGCCCTTGCCGCCGTCGGCGAGCTTGAGCTCCGGGGGGATGCGCCCGGCGAACTCGACGAGCTCGTGGTCGAGGAACGGCACCCGCGCCTCGAGACCCCAGGACATGGTCATGTTGTCGACGCGCTTCACGGGGTCGTCCACCAGCATCACCGTGGAGTCGGTGCGCAGGGCGGCGTCCACGGCGGTCTCCGCGCCCGGGCGACCGAAGTGGCGCTCGATGAACGCCGTCGGCGCGTCGTGGGTCGCCATCCACTCGGGGGAGAGGACCTTCGCGAGCCGGGACCACGGGCGGTCGAAGAACGACTCGGAGTAGGTCTGCCGGGCGTCGTCGCGCGCGACGTCGGCCAGCGGCGGGTACCAGTGGTAGCCGCCGAGCACCTCGTCGGCGCCCTGGCCGGACTGCACCACCTTGACGTGCTTCGAGACCTCCTCGCTGAGCAGGTAGAACGCCACGCAGTCGTGGCTGATCATGGGCTCGCTCATCGCGGCGACGGTCCGGTCGATCGCCGGGACCAGGCGGGCGTCGTCGATCGCGATCTGGTGGTGGTCGGTGCCGAAGCGGCGGGCCACGAGGGACGAGAACTCGAACTCGTCCCCGGACTCCTCGCCCCGGGACTCGAAGCCGATGCTGAACGTCTGCAGGTCCTCCTGACCGCTCTCCGCGAGCAGGGCGACGACGAGGCTCGAGTCGATGCCGCCGGACAGCAGCACGCCCACCGGCACGTCCGCCACCATGCGCCGCTTCACCGCGGTGCGCAGCTTCTCGACGAGCCCGTCCTGCCAGTCCTGCTCGGACCAGTCCGAGCGGTCCTCGTCGCGGGTGAACTGGGGGTTCCAGTACTCGTGGTCCGAGGCCGAGCCGTCGGGCTCGACCGTGCGCACGGTCGCCGGCGGCAGCTTCCGCACGCCCTTGAGGATCGTGCGCGGGGCCGGGACCACCGAGTGGAAGGTGAGGTAGAACGACAGGGCGGTGCGGTCGATCGAGGTGTCGACGTCCCCGGCCGCCAGCAGCGACTGCACCGTGGACCCGAACCGCAGCCGCGCCCCCGTGTGGTCGACGTAGAGCGGCTTGATGCCCAGCCGGTCGCGGGCCAGGACCGTGCGCCCGCTCGTGTGCTCCGTGATCGCGAGGGCGAACATGCCGTGGAAACGGTAGACGCACTCCCGGCCCCAGCGGTGGTAGGCCTTCAGGGCGACCTCGGTGTCCGAGGTGGAGAAGAACTCGTAGCCCATCCCGCGCAGCTCCTCGCGCAGCTGCCGGTAGTTGTAGATCATGCCGTTGAAGACGATCGACAGCCCCAGCCGGGAGTCGACCATCGGCTGCCCGCCCGAGGGGCTGAGGTCGACGATCTTCAGCCGGCAGTGGCCCATGGCCACCGGCCCCTGGGCCCAGGCGCCGGACCCGTCCGGGCCGCGGCCGGCCTGGGCGCACGTCATGCGGTGGATGGTGCCCGGGTCCGCGGCGGCGCCGTCGAACCGGATCTCACCGGCGATGCCGCACATCAGCGCTCACCCCCGCTCCGGAGCCGGGACGGGATCGGGAGTGGTGGTCCGTGGAGGGAGAGCATCCTCCAATATTACGGGGGGCACGCCGCCGGATGCCCGGTCGGCGGCGTGGAGGGGGCCGTACGGTGCCTGTATGACCACGGACCCCGCCGGTCCCACCGACCTCTGCCGGCTCTCCGCCCGGGACCTCGCGGCGGCCGTCCGGACCCGCACGGTCTCCGCGCGGGAGGTGCTCGACGCCCACTTCGCGCGGATCGACGCCGTGAACCCCGCCGTGAACGCCGTGGTCACACAGGTCCGCGAGCAGGCGCACGAGGCCGCCGCCCGCGCCGACGAGCTCACCGCCGGCACGCCCGCGGACGAGCTGCCGCCCCTGCACGGGGTGCCGATGACGCACAAGGACACCCACGCCACCGCCGGGATCCGCACGACCTCCGGCTCCCCGGTGTTCGCGGAGCACGTGCCGGACCACGACGACCTGATCGTCGCGCGGTTCACGGCGGCCGGGGTGATCAGCACCGGGAAGAACAACGTGCCCGAGTTCGCGGCGGGCTCCCACAGCTGCAACGAGGTCTTCGGCACCACGAACAACCCCTGGGCGCTCGACCGCAGCGCGGGCGGCTCCAGCGGCGGGGCGGCCGCGGCGATCGCGTCCCGGATCCAGCCCCTGGGCGACGGCTCCGACATGGGCGGGTCCCTGCGCAACCCGGCCGCGTTCTGCAACATCGCCGGCTTCCGGCCCTCCGCCGGGGTCGTGCCCTCGTCGGCGTCCGGATCGGGCTGAGCACGGACTTCGGCCTCGGCGTCCCGGTGGAGCCGGAGATCGTCGAGGTCCTGCTCGCCCGGGCGCAGGCGTTCGAGGAGCTCGGTGCCGTGGTCGAGGAGGCCGTTCCGGATCTGCGCGACGCCGACGAGGTGTTCGACGTGACGCGGGCCTTCGACATGGCGGCGAACCTGCGCACGGTGGTCGCGGAGCACCGCGAGCTGGTGAAGCCGGAGATCGTCTGGAACATCGAGAAGGGGCTGGCGCTCACCGCCCGGCAGCTCGTGGACGCGGCCCTGGCCCGCACCCGCCTGCACGAGGCGGTGCGCACGTTCTTCGACCGGTGGGACGTGCTGCTGACGCCCACGTCCCAGGTGCTGCCGTTCCCGTCCGGAGAGCGCTGGCCCCGCACGGTCGCCGGTATGCCGATGCGGACATATGTCGAGTGGATGCGCTCGGCGAGCCGCGCGGTCCGGCCGCGGCATCCGGCCGCGCCGCACGGCCCCGGCGCCCTCAGGCGGCCGCCTCCAGCTCGAGCAGCGCCGTCTTCGCCTCCAGTCCGCCGACGTATCCCCCCAGGCCGCCGTCGCCGCGCAGCACACGGTGGCACGGGACGACCACCGGCAGGGGGTTCGTGGCGCAGGCCGTGCCCACCGCCCGCACGGCCTGCGGGCGACCGACCGAGCGGGCCACCGCGCCGTAGCTCTGCGTGCTGCCGTAGCCGATCCCCGGCAGGTGCTCCTGGACCAGACGCCGGAAGCCGTGCGAGAGCGAGCGGTCCAGGGGGAGCTCGAACCGGGTGCGGGTCCCGGCGAAGTACTCCTCGAGCTGCTGCACGGCCGGAGCCAGACGGGCCGGGGCCCGCAGCACCCGCGGGCTGATCCGGCGGGCCAGGTCCTGCAGGACCGCCCCGTGGTCCTCCCGGGCGTAGGCCACCCGGACCAGACCCTGCTCCGTGGCGGCCAGCAGCAGCACTCCCACCGGGGTGCTGACCGTCGTGTACGCGACGTCGAGCAGCCCCGCCTCCGCGGCCCCGTCCTCCAGGCGCCGGTGCAGGTCCCCCAGCACGGTCTCCGGCACGGGGACGGCGGCGCGCAGGCCGCCCAGGGGTGAGCTGAGGGGTGTCGGGGTCATCGGTCCTCTCCTGTCCTGTGGGTCTCCGCGACGGTACGGGTGGGGCTCTCGACGAGGGGCTCGGCGAGGGTCCTGCGGAGAGAGGCCACGCCGTCGGCGGCGGCCCGGCGGGCGGCCTCGGGGGTGCCGCCCAGCAGCTCCGCGATCTGCCGGTAGGGCAGTCCGCCCAGATAGCGGTAGGCCACGGCGTGCCGCTGCCTGGGCGGCAGGGCGGCCACGGCAACCCACAGCGGGGAGTCGTGCTCGGGCCGGTCGTCCTGGTGCGCCGGTGGCTCCGGGAGCGCGGCCACGGGCACCGCCGCGCGGGACCGGGCCCGGACGACGTCGATCGCCTTGCGGTGGGCGATCGTCACCAGCCACGCCTGCACGTTCGCCGTGGCCGGCAGCTCCGGGTACGCCCGCAGCGCGGCCAGGAACGTCTCCGACCACGCGTCCTCGGTGTCCGCGTGGGTGCTCAGCACGGCCCGGCAGACCCGCCACACCACGGGGCCGTGCCGGGACACCACGGTCTCGAAAGGCTCTTTCGTGTTCATCACCTCGCAGACGGCTGCGCCCGCGGAAACGTGAGATCGCGACGCAGGACGTTCTCCCCTCCAGGCGAGCACCGGAGAGCCCAGTGCACCAGGGACTTCCCGCGCAGCCGCACGGCTTCGCGCACCGGTTCCTGGGCCAGGGCCCGGGCGGCCTGCCGGGCGCGGCCCGGCCGGGCGCGGGGCGACGGGGTCAGAGGAACTCGACGCCCTGGGCCAGAGGCAGCTCACCGGAGTAGTTGACGGTGTTGGTGGCCTGGCGCATGTAGGCCTTCCACGAGTCCGAGCCGGACTCCCGCCCGCCGCCGGTCTCCTTCTCGCCGCCGAACGCCCCGCCGATCTCTGCGCCCGAGGTGCCGATGTTGACGTTGGCGATCCCGCAGTCCGACCCGGCGGAGGAGAGGAACCGCTCGGCCTCGAGCTGGTCGTTGGTGAACACGGCCGAGGACAGGCCCTGCGGCACACCGTTCTGCAGCTCGATGGCCTCGGTGAACTCCGAGTAGGTGAGCACGTAGAGGATCGGGGCGAAGGTCTCCTCCCGGACGACCGCGCTCTGCGCCGGCATCCGCACCACGGCCGGCTCGACGTAATAGGCCTCCGGCCGCTCCTCGGCCAGCACCCGCTCGCCGCCGGTCAGGACGGTGCCTCCCTGCTCCTGGGCGGTGCGCAGGGCCTCCTGCATGGCCTCGTAGCTGTTTCTGCTGATGAGCGGGCCGACCAGGTTCGAGACCTCCCGCGGGTCCCCGATGCTGAGGGTGCCGTAGGCCTGGACCAGCTTCTCGGTGAGGGCGTCCACGACGGACTCGTGCACGATCAGCCGCCGCATGGTGGTGCAGCGCTGGCCGGCCGTGCCCACGGCGGCGAAGACGATGCCCCGCAGGGCGAGGTCCAGGTCGGCACTGGGCGCGACGATCGCGGCGTTGTTGCCGCCCAGCTCGAGCAGGCAGCGGCCGAAGCGGGCCGCCACGCGCGGGGCGACCTCGCGGCCCATCCGGACCGAGCCGGTGGCCGAGACCAGGGCAACCCGGGGATCGTCCACGAGGCCCTGGCCGCCCTCGCGGTCGGCGAGCACGAGCTGGTGGATCTCGGCCGGGGCCCCGCAGTCGGCCACCGCGCGCGCCAGGAGGGCGTGGGAGCCCGTCGCGCTGAGCGCGACCGTCTCCGAGGGCTTCCACACGACGGTGTCCCCGCAGACCAGGGCGAGGGCGGTGTTCCAGGAGTAGACGGCCACGGGGAAGTTGAAGGCGGAGATGACGCCCACGACACCCAGGGGGTGCCAGGTCTCCATCAGCCGGTGCCCGGGGCGCTCGGAGGGCATGGTCCGGCCGTAGAGCATGCGGGACTGGCCGACGGCGAAGTCGCAGACGTCGATCATCTCCTGGACCTCGCCGCGGGCCTCCGAGGTGATCTTGCCCGCCTCGGCCTGCACCAGCACGGCGAGGTCGTCCTTGTGCTCGGTGAGCAGCTCGCCCCACCGCTTGACCACGTTCCCGCGCACCGGAGCCGGGACGTCGCGCCAGACGGGGAACGCCTCGGCGGCCCGGTCGACGGCCGCGGCGACGTCCGCCGCGGAGGCCAGGGGCAGGCCCGCCAGCACCTCGCCGGTCAGGGGGCTGCGGGCCTCGAGCTCGCCGGAGAGGGCGTCGACGTCGACCCCGCACGCCCGGAGGGCGCGGTGGACGTCGGCGGTCAGGGCGGTGTTCTGCAGGGTCTGGGACATGGCGCTTCTCCTGTGTGGTGCGGTCCGGTGATGAGGTGCGGGTCCGGGGCTCAGCCGGTGACGACGGCGCCGAGCTGCTCGCGCAGCCGTGCCACCGACGCGTCCTGCTGGCGCTGGTACAGCTCGTGGGGGTCGACCACCGTGCGGCCCACGACCTGCGAGAGCACGGTGATGTCGTAGTCGGTGCCGAGCTGGGCGTCGTCGCGCGAGCCCTCGTCGGTGAGGTTGGACTGGAAGATCCCGGCCGCGGAGCGGGGCAGGAAGTCCTCGTAGACGATGGGCTGCGGAACCACCACACCGGACTCGATCAGCGACCGGAGCTCGAGGCCCGCACCGGCGGGAGGGGCGTCCCGGCGGACCAGGGCGTCCTCGTCGAGGGAGTAGGTGAAGTAGGCCAGGCCCCGAAGGGCCAGCTCCTGCTCGGTCCGGGGCAGGTGCTCCTCCCACACGGCGCGGGTCACGTCGACACGGACCCCGTCGCCCTCCCCCTCGGCGAGCCGCCGGTCCGTCTCGGCGACCATCCGGTCGTAGAGTTCCCGTCCCGCGGGGGTCAGGGCGATGCCGCGCTGCTCGACCTCCCCGAAGCGCACCCGCAGCGCACCGGGGCCCACGGTGCCGTCCTCGAAGCGGAAGACCCGGTCCTCGGCCAGGGCACGGAACGAGGTCTGGCGCAGGAGGACGTCCGGGCCCTCCCACCGGGGCGGACCCTGGATCTCGTCGATCATGGTGATCCCCAGGGCTTCCATGCGCGCGTAGAGGTCGTCGATGTCGAGCACGCGCGGGGTGAGGTGGTTGATGTGGGTCGTGGTGACCCCGCCGATGTCGGAGGCCACCGCGGAGACGGCCTCGAGCTCCCGGTACCATGCGTGGTCCACCGGCTCGTCGGAGAGCTCGAAGCACCGGGTGGCCAGGCGGAGCAGCCGCTCGGCGTCGTCGGTGTCCAGGCCGCCGTCCGCCGCTGCCCGGTCCGCCAGCTCCAGCAGCTCCTCGGGGAACAGGGTGCGGCGGTCGATGAACTCCCGCAGCCGCTCCTGCAGGTCCTTGCTGAAGAACCGGGGGTCGTCGGCGGCGAGCATCGAGGTGAAGACCCGGAACGGGTTCCGGGCGAGCTCCTCGGGGTCGACGGGGCGGAAGGCGGTGGAGACCACCGGCACGGAGGACGCCGAGGCGTCGCGCAGGTCGTAGAAGCCCACCGGGTGCATCCCGAAGGCGGCGAAGACCCGGGCCACCTGCGCCATCTCCCGCGGCGAGCCCACCCGGATCGCCCCGTGGCGCTCGGCAGTGACGCGGCCGATGCTGCCCAGGCGCTCGGCGTCGGCGCCGTGGCGGGCCAGGAAGTCCTCGTTCACGGCGGTGGAGACGTCGACCAGGGTGGTGTAGGCCGGCACCTCCTCGCCGTACATCTCGGAGAGCCGGCGGGCGAACCGGGCCCTCAGCTGCCAGGGCGGCTGGAACGTCATGACGGGTCGTCCTCTCAGTGTGCGGCACACGGTGCCGGGTGCGGGATCGGGGTGGGTGCTCAGATGATGTTCACCTCGTGCAGGGCCTGGGCGGCCCCGGAGAAGCGGTCGGCGGAGAAGTGGCCGGGGTCCAGGAAGGAGGACCGGCCCAGGTAGAGGTCGGCCATCAGCTCGCCCACGGCCGGGCCCTGGAGGAAACCGTGCCCGGAGAACCCGGTGGCGTAGAAGAATCCGGGCAGTTCGCGGGCGTGGCCGATCAGCGCGTTGCGGTCGGGGGTGTTCTCGTAGAGGCCGGCCCAGCCGCCCTCCAGGTCGGGGTGCTCGAGCTGCGGGGCGCAGACGGCGGCCGCGGCGTTGAGCTCGGGCAACCAGTCGTGGTCGAACTCGCGGCAGAACCCGGGCTCCTGCTGGTGGGAGATGCCCAGCAGCAGACCGTTGCGGTAGTTGTGGTGGTAGAACGTGGTCGAGAGGTCCAGGGTGAAGGGCACCCGGGGACAGGGCAGCGAGCGCTGCCGGGTGAGGCCGATGAGCCTCCGGACGGGGGTCACGGGCAGGTCCACATCGACCATCGCCCCGATCCGGGCGCTCCACGCCCCGGCGCAGCACACGACCGTGTTCGTGCGGATGGTGCCGCGCTGGGTGGTCACCGACTCGATCGCGCCGGTGCTGCGCTGGACGTCCAGCACCTCGGTGCGGTCGACGATCGTCACGCCGAGCTCGACCGCCGCGGCGGCGTAGCCGGCGATCACCGCAGAGGGAACGGCGAACCCGTCGCCGGGGGAGAACGAGGCCCCGGTCAGGGCCGCCGGGTCGAGCAGCGGGTTGATCTCGGCCGCCTCCTGCGGGGACACCATGCGGCTGTCGATCCCCAGGCCGTTCTGGACCCCGGTGGCCCGCTGCAGGTCCTCGACCTCGGCGTCCGAGCGGCACAGGAAGAGATAGCCCACCTGCTGGAACCCGATGTCCACCCCGAACTGCCGGGGGAACCGCCGGAAGGCCTCCAGGGAGCGCCGGCCGAGCTCGATGTTGCCGGGGTCGGAGAAGTTCGCCCGCACGCCGCCGAGGGGCTTGGCGGAGGACCCGCTGCCGAGGTCGGTGCGCTCCAGCACCACGATGTTGCGCACTCCCTGTGCGGCGAGGTGCCAGGCCGTGCTCAGGCCCATGATCCCGCCGCCGACGACGACGACGTCGGCGGCCGGGGGTTGCGCGGTGGCGCAGGTCGGGTCGAGCCCGACGATCTGGTCCACCACGGGGACCCTCCCTCTGCTCCGCACCGGGGCGACGCCCGCCGTCCCGACGCCGCCTCAAAGTTATACGTTATCGATAACGACATCCTGCGCTCGGAGGTTCAGCGGGGTCAAGGGGACGGTCCAGCATTTCGGCCATCCCGTTCCCGGGCGGTGCCTCGCCGTCAGGGGCGGGCATAGTCGAGGTGGCGGATCATCAGCTCCGCCGCCCGCGCCGGGTCGCCCGCGACGACCGCCTCGGTGATGCCCCGGTGCTCCAGGGCGCTGGTCTCCAGCAGGTCGCGCTCCTGCAGGTGGTAGGACCCGTTGATCCGGGACTGGTCCCGCAGGTTCTCCACGATCGCGGTCCATCGCGTGTTCTGCAGCATCCCCACGAGGGCGGCGTGGAACTGCTGGTCCGCCTCGAGGTACTCGAGCATGTCGCGGCCCCCGGAGGCGGCCACGGTGTGTTCGGTCAGGGTCCGCAGCAGGGCGGCCTGGTCCGGGTCGACGCCCTGCTCGGCGACCCGTCGCACAGCCTCCACCTCGATGAGCCGACGCAGGTCGTAGACCTCCTGCTTGTCCCGGTCGGTCAGCTCCACCACGCGGAAACCCCGGTTGCGCACGAGTTCCAGCAGGCCCTTGTTGACCAGCGACATCATGGCCTCGCGGGTCGGGCTGTTGGAGACTCCGAGGCGTGCGGCGAGGCTGTTGGCCGAGTAGATCTCACCGGGGCGCATGGCTCCGCTGAGCAGGGCGCGGCGGATCAGGGCCTCCGTCGAGTCCTTGAGCGTCGACCGGGTGAGCGCGGCGAGCGCGAGGTCGTCGCCCCAGTCCTGGGTCCGCTTCATCTTTTCCCTGTCCGCCCTGGGAGCCCTTGGGGTCATCGTCCGCTGCCACCCGCCTGTCAACGTGCTGAAAACATAGCAGTCGCGACCGCGCGGAACGGTTGGCAGGGGTGCTCTCTGAGCATGTTATGAGTTGTCGACAAGCTATGAGGTGGTGGGCGTCGCGCGGCCACGACGACCGATCGCGCCGGGCGGGTCCCGCCGCTGCGAGCGGATCGGCGGCCGTCCGGCTCGGCCGACCGGTCTCCGTCGCCATGTCCTTCACCGGCCGTGCCCGACCTGCTCGGGATCCGGCTCCTGTCCGGTGTGCTCCAGGAGGAGGTCCTCGCCCACCGTGAGCACTTCCGCACCGGCCGGCTGCCGATCGCGGCGCGCGGGGACCGCAGCACCATGCTGGGCCAGCAGATGTCGGGAGCGACCTCGTCCGTGGGGGCTCGGTGGACGGGACGGGACGCCGGACGCCGTGGCGCGGTGTCCTCACCGCCCCGAGTGCGCACGTGCTGCCGCGACCCGCCCCGGGCAGTTCCGGGGCGGGTCGCAGCAGCACGTGGCGGGACCGGGGGACTACACGTCCCGGCGGGCGCGGTTGACGATCTTGGACCGGACGGTCAGCGCCAGCACGATGAACAGCAGGCCGTAGAGCACCAGCGGGATGGGCCCGGTCACGAAGACCGAGTAGTCGCCGTTGGAGGACAGCAGGCCGTCGCGCAGGCTGGTCTCGGCCAGCGGGCCCAGCACCATGCCGATCAGCAGCGGGGCCACCGGCACGCCGTGGCGTCGCATGATGAAGCCCAGCACGCCCAGCCCGAGCAGCAGCAGCAGGTCGAAGACCGCCCCGGAGGTGGCGTAGATGCCGAGCCCGCAGAACACCGTGATCCCTGCGTAGAGGTACTGGCTGGGGATCAGCAGGAGCTTGGCCCACAGCTGGGCGAAGGGCAGGTTGATGACCAGCAGCACGACCATCGCGATGAAGAAGCTGGCCAGCAGCGCCCACACGAGCTCCGGCGCCCGGTCGAACAGCAGCGGGCCCGGCTGGAGGCCGTACTGCTGGAAGGCGGCGAGCATGATCGCCGCGGTCGCCGAGACGGGCAGGCCCAGGGCCAGCAGCGCACCCATCGCGGTGCCGGTGGTGGCGTTGCCGGCCGCCTCGGGGGCGGCCAGGCCGCGGATCGCGCCCTTGCCGAACATCGGGTTCGGGCGGCGGCGGTCGATGCGGCGCTCGAGGTCGTAGGACATGAAGGTCGGCACCTCGGCGCCACCCACCGGGATCACGCCGAAGGGCAGTCCGATCGCGGTGCCGCGCGCCCAGGCCGGAGCGGCCTCCTTGAGCTCCGCGCGGGAGAGGAAGGGGCGCCCGGTGACCTTCATCTGGTGGGCGACCGGGTCGCGGCGGATCCGGGAGGCCACGTACAGGACCTCGCCCAGGGCCAGGATCGCGACGGAGACGGTCACCAGGGAGATCCCGTCGAACAGGTTGGCCGAGCCGTAGGTGAAGCGCTCCGAACCGGAGATCGCGTCGATGCCCACGGTCGCGATGCCCAGGCCCAGGACCAGGGAGACCAGGCCCTTGACCGCGGAGTCCGAGACCACGGAGGACGTGGCCACGAAGGCGAAGAGGGCCAGGGCGAAGTACTCGGCCGGGCCGAAGTTCGCGGAGAAGTCCGCGAGCCGGGGCGCCAGGAAGACCACGACCACGGAGGCGACCATGCCGCCGATGAACGCGCCGATCGCGGCGGTGGCCAGGGCCTGCGGGGCCCGCCCGTCCTTGGCCATCTTGTGGCCCTCGAACGTGGAGGCGATCGCGGAGCCCTGCCCCGGGGTGTTCATCAGGATGGCCATGGTCGAGTCGCCGAACAGGCCGCCGAAGTACACGCCGGCGAAGAGGATGAACGCCGCGGTGGGGTCCAGGGCGAAGGTCATGGGCAGGAGCAGGGCCACGGCCATGGAGGAGCCGAGACCGGGCAGCACGCCCACGGCGGTGCCGAGGAGGCAGCCGACCACGACCCACAGCAGGTTCATGGGGGTCAGCGCGCCGGCGAACCCGTCCATCAACAGATTGAGTGCGTCCATGTCAGAAACCGCCTCCCAGGATGCCGGACGGGAGGTTGAGCCCCAGGCCGACGGTGAATGCCAGGTAGATCGCGCTGCTCACGAGCAGGGCGAGCGAGATGTCGAACAGGGGCCGGCGGCTGCCGAAGCCGCGGGCCACGGCCCAGAACAGCAGGGCGGCGGCCAGGATCCAGCCCAGCAGCTCGAGCGTGAGGGCGAAGGCCAGGAACCCGCCCGCGGACCAGGCCACCGCGGTCCAGTCCGAGTGCGTCCGCCAGGTGCGCGCCGAGAGCTCCGCGGGGTGCTCGGGAGTGCGCAGGTAGTGGAGTACGAGCAGGGCGGCCAGGACGTAGCCGGCCACGGTCAGGATCAACGGGTAGAACGTGGGGCCGGGGAAGTCGGTGCCCTCCGGGATCTCCATGGTCAGGGCGCCGATCAGCAGGTAGGTGCTGAAGGCGGCCACCACCGCGGGCACCACGAGGCCGCTGCGGCCGCTCCGCCAGGACGTCGCGGTCTCCGGCTGCTCCCACGGGGGCTGGGCGTCGTTCCGGCGCTCTCCGGCGGTGCCGGTGTGCGTGGACATGGGTGTGCTCATCAGGAAATCTCCTCCACCAGCGCGGCGATGCGCTCCTGCTCCGAGGCCATGAACTCGTCGAACTCGTCGCCCGCGAGGTACACCTCGGTCCACTTGTTGCGCTCGACGGCCTCCTGCCACTCCGGGGTGGCGACGGACTCCTCGAGCAGGGTCCGCAGCTCGGCGAACTCCTCGTCGGTGATCCCGGGCGGGGCCAGGACGGCCCGCCAGTTGGCCAGGTCGACCGCGAAGCCCTGTTCGGCGAGGGTCGGGATCTCGACGCCATCCAGCCGCTGCGGGGCGGCCATGCCCAGGGCCTTCAGCCGGCCGGCCTCGATCTGGTCGGCCACGTCCATGTACCCGGAGGTGGCCGCGTCCGCGGTGCCGGTGATCAGGGCCTGGGTGGCCTCGCCGCCGCCGGACTTCGGGATGTAGGTGGTCTCCGAGGGCTCGATGCCGGCCTCGAGCGCGAGCTCGGTCATCACGAGCTGGTCGAAGGTGCCGCCGCCGGTCCAGGCGACCTCGGCCGGGTTCGCCCGCCAGGCCTCGACGAGCTCGTCGATGGTCTCGTAGGGGGAGTCGGCGGGGACCACCACGACGTCGTACTCCTCGACCACCCGGGCGATCGGGCGCACGTCGTCGTGCGTGACGGCCGAGTCGAGCTGCGCGACACCGGCGACCAGGCCCGCACCCGTGACCATCAGGGTGTTGGCCTGCCCCTCCATGGTGGAGAGCTGGCCGAGTCCGATGGTGCCGGCCGCGCCGGGGATGTTCACCACCTGGGAGTTGTTGACCAGGCTGTTGACCCGCATGGCCTGCTGCTGCTCCCGCATGAACGTGTCCCACCCGCCGCCGGCGCCGGCCGGGGCGATGAGGGTGAGGTTCGAGCGGATGTCCGAGCCGGCCGTGGCCGACTGGAACGAGAAGAAGGCGGCCACGCCGATCACGGCGGCGGCGACGACGCCGTAGACCGTCATGACGACCGGGTGCCGGCGTCGGGTGCCCGGCTGGGCCTGATCTGGTGGTGAACTCACGGGGATCCACTTTCCTGGGTCGTAGGTTGCGGGTGCATGGCTCCGTCCGAGCCGCTCATCCGACGATAAGTGAGCCGCGTCACGCGCCGGCCGTTGATCGGCCTTTCGTGCGTAGTGATCGTTGTGCTGGTTCTGCGCATTCTGCTCACGCCGGGAAAGACGTTCCTCGCGCGTTCCGCCGTAGGGTGGACCTCGTTTTGTCCGCTGATTTCCCCACCTGAATTCCCCATCCCACCGCGGAGGCTCCCATGACCGTCGTCGTTGCCCGAACCAGCACCCCTGAGGGCGAGGCCGCGCTCGCGGCCGCGGTCGAGGAGGCCGGACGCCGCCAGGAGGACCTGCTGGTCTTCAACCTCGAGGGCGCCCAGCTCGACCCCGAGACCGGTGAGCTCAACGGCGTGCCCGTCACCTTCCGCACCCCCGACACCCGCAACCGGGACGCCGTGGGCGAGCTCCTCGACGCCGCGGAGCAGGTGGATGCCTCCGCCGTGGTGATCGGCGTGAAGCACCGCAGCCCCGTGGGCAAGCTGCTGCTGGGCAGCGCGGCCCAGCAGATCCTGCTCGAGGCCAACTCCCCCGTGATCGCGGTCAAGCCCCGGCACTCCTGAGGCATGGCCTCGACCGCCCCGGAGGCCCGGTCCGGGGCCTGGCTGTGGTTCCTCGTGGCCGGGGCCCTGCTCACGCAGACCGCCCTGAACCTGGTGCGCCCGGTCACCACCTACAAGTTGCTGTCCCTGGACGCGGACTCCGTGACGGTCGGCCTGGTCACGGCCGCCTACGCCGTGCTGCCCCTCGCCACGGCCATGTGGCTGGGGCGGATGACCGACCGGGTGCGGGACCTGCGCACGATGGTGGTCACCGGTGCCCTGGTCCTCGCCCTCGGCGCGGTCGCGCTGGCCCTCGCGCCCAGCGTGGTGCTCGTCGCCGTGGCCAGCGCCCTGCTCGGCATGGGGCACCTGGTGTTCACCATCGCCGGACAGTCGGCGGTCGCCCGCTTCTCGCCGCCCGACCAGCTGGACAAGGGCTTCGGCTGGTTCACCGCCGCCTTCTCCGCCGGGCAGCTGGTGGGCCCGCTGCTGGCCGGGGCGCTGCTGGGCTCGGGCGGCGACGTCGCCTCGCCCCAGCGGATCGCCGACATCACCCTGTCCCTGTGGATCGGGGCCGGCCTCTCGCTCCTCGTGGCGCCCGTCATGCTCCTGCGCCCGCGAGCGGCCGGGCCCGCCCGCGGGTCCGCCCGGAACGACGACGCCGCAGCCGCCGAACCGGCCGCTCCCGCCACCGGTGAGCTCGAGGTGGTCCCGGGGGCGGCGCCACGCGCGTCCATGGTGCGGATCCTCAAGGTCCCGGGGGTCCCGTCCCACATGCTGGCGGCCCTGGCCCTGCTCGCGATGCTCGACATCCTCACCGCTTTCCTGCCGCTGGTGGGGGAGCGGGCAGGGGTGTCCCCGGCGTGGATCGGCGTCCTGCTGGCCGTGCGCGGCGGCGCGTCGATCCTCTCCCGCGTCCTGCTGCCGTGGCTGGCCCACCGGATGTCCCGGCGCGCCCTGCTGCTGGTCAGCCTCTACGGCGCCGGGTGCGCGCTGGCCGTCCCGCCGGCCGTCATCACGGTGCCGTGGCTCGCCGCCCTGCTCCTCTTCGTGGGCGGCTTCTGCCTGGGCCTGGGGCAGCCGATCACCATGACGCTGGTGTCCACCGCGGTGCCCGTCGCGTGGCGGGGCTCGGCGCTCGCCGTGCGGCTCGTCGGCAACCGGGCGGGCCAGGTGGCCATGCCCCTGCTCGCGGGCCTGGTGGCCGCGCCGCTGGGCCCGGCCGGGGCGATCTGGTTCACGTGCGCGGTGCTGCTGGTCAGCGGGATGGAGAAGACCGTCCGGCGCTAGCCGGGCGCGGGGCCGTTCCGACGGTCCCGGCACAGGGACACCACGAGGGCGGCACGATCCGGCCCGGTCAGCTGGAGGACGAGCAGGACCGGGAGGTCCGGACCGGCGGGCGGGGCCCGCCGGAGCGAGTCGTGGCCCGGGTGGCCACCGGGGCTCGCCGGCCGTGGACCGGGAGCAGGTCTACTCGACAGTCAGGACTCCGGACATGTCCGGGTGGTACGTGCAGGTGATGGAGTAGTCACCGGGCTCTTCGGGAGCGGTGAAGGTGACGGTCTCTCCTCCTGCCGCGATGGCCTCGAACGTCCCTTCGCCCTGAGCCGTCACGGTGTGCGTGGCCTCGCCCTCGTTGATCACGGTGACGGTGGAGCCGGGGGCCACCGAGGAGGGCAGTTCATAGGCGAAGTCCTCGACGGTGATCACCGCTTGCGCTGCTTCGGCGGGCGAACCTTCCGTGCCCCCCGCACCGGGGGAGGGCGTTGCCGCCGGGGCACTTGCTGCGGGCGGCTCGGGCTCTTCGCCGGAGGGGCCGCTGCGGGCTGCGCACCCTGTGGCCCCGGCGAGAGCTGCCGCCAGGACCACGGTGATGATGCCGCGGGTGATGTTCATCTGTGCTCCTCTGCGTGGTCCCCGGAGCGTGCCGGCACGCCGGTGGCGGCCGAGGCCCCGGCCACCGGGAGCAGGACCGTCCCCGGGGGCGGGGCGCTGGTGCGGGGGATGTCGGGGCGGCGCATCATGCGTTCAACGCATACCTTGACGTCAGGGTAGATTCAGGGGTATGTCCGTACACCACCCAGAACGCTCGCCGGCCGAGACGGCCGGCGAGGGCACGCCCACCCAGGTGCGGCACGAGGCGTTCCGGCGGCGGACGTTCGCGGTGATCTCGCACCCGGACGCGGGCAAGTCGACGCTGACGGAAGCTCTGGCCCTGCACGCGCACGTGATCGAGGAGGCCGGGGCGACGCACGGCAAGGCCAGCCGCCGCTCCACGGTCTCCGACTGGATGCAGATGGAGCAGGAGCGGGGCATCTCGATCAGTTCGGCCGCCCTGCAGTTCACCTACCGCGACACCGTGTTCAACCTGCTCGACACCCCCGGTCACGCCGACTTCTCCGAGGACACCTACCGGGTGCTGGCCGCGGTGGACTGCGCGGTGATGCTGATCGACGCGGCCAAGGGACTGGAGACCCAGACCCTGAAGCTCTTCGACGTGTGCGCACGGCGGGGCCTGCCGGTGATCACCGTGATCAACAAGTGGGACCGGCCGGGCAAGGACGCGCTGGAGCTCATCGACGAGGTCCAGCAGCGGACCGGGCGGACACCGGTGCCGCTGAGCTGGCCGGTGGGTCTGTCCGGGGATTTCCGGGGCACCCTGGATCCCCGCACCCGCGCCTACACCCGGTACCGGCGAATGGCCGCCGGTGCCGCCCTCGCGGAGACGGAGGTCTTCGCCCCCGAGCAGGCGGCCGAGCTGGAGGGCGCGGCGTGGACGGAGGCCGTGGAGACGGCCGCCCTGGTGGCCGAGAGCAACGGGGCGTTCGAGCTCGAGGCCTTTCGCGCGGCGGAGTCCACCCCGGTGCTCTTCGTTGCCGCCGCGATGAACTTCGGAGTGGCCACCCTGCTCGACGTCCTGGTCGACCTGGCGCCACCGGCCGGCCCCCGGCCGGACGCCGACGGGACTCCGCGCCCGGTCGAGGCCCCGTTCTCCGGGTTCGTGTTCAAGCTGCAGGCGGGGATGGACCGCGCCCACCGGGACCACGTGGCGTTCCTGCGGGTCTGCTCCGGGGTCTTCCACCGCGGCATGGTGCTCACCCACGCCGCCACGGGCAAACCCTTCGCCACCAAGTACGCCCACCACGTGTTCGGCCGGGACCGGGAGACGATCGACGTGGCCTTTCCCGGGGACGTGGTGGGGCTGGTCAACGCCTCGGCGCTGCGGGCCGGGGACAGCGTCTACGTGGGGACCCCGGTGACCTTCCCGCCCATCCCGCACTTCTCTCCCGAGCACTTCCAGGTGGCCCGGGCGGTGGACGCCGGGCGGGCCAAGCAGTTCCGCCGTGGGATCACCCAGCTCGAGCACGAGGGCGTGATCCAGGTGCTGCGCTCCGAGACCCGCGGGGACCAGGCCCCGGTGCTGGCGGCGGTGGGCCCGATGCAGTTCGAGGTCGTCGCCGACCGGATGGACCGGGAGTTCGGCGCGCAGGTGCGCCTGGAGGCCCTGCCCTACACCCTCGCCCGGCGGGTGATCGCCCCGGACCCCGAGGTCCTCAACCGCATCCCCGGGACCGAGGTGCTCCGGCGGGCCGACGGCGAGCCGATCGCGGTGTTCACCGACAAGTGGAAGCTGGGCCGAGTGGCCACCCACGCCCCCGAGGTCGCCCTGGAACCGATCGGCGGGGATCTCGACTGAGTGCTCTCGGCCCGAGGCCGCCGACCTCGCGTCGATCATCGCCGGGACCGTGTCCCGCCACCTCGTCCGCCACCTCGTCCGCCATCGACGGACCGGCAGTTCCTCGCGACCGAACCCGGTGTGGGCTCCGGGGGCGTGGTGGCCGGTGAAGTGCTCTCCGCAATGAGCGCACCGGGACGGACGGCGGGGGTGTCGGTGGTCTCCCCTCCCTGATCGCCAGGGGCGCCACGGGGAGGGTGCTACTCCTCCCGCGGGCGGCGCCGGGTCAAGTCACCGGCTGACCGGTCCTGCGTGAGCTGTGCGGTGATCCGGTGCAGGCGGGGTCCCGCCTCCAGGCGGAAGGTCCATGACGCGGGCAGCCCCGCGTATCCGTGCCGGGCTCCGGAGAGGGCCCCGGTCATGGCCGCGATGGTGTCGGTGTCGCCTCCGCAGCGGACGGCGCAGCGGATCGCCGCCTCCGGGGCCTCGGCGTGGCGCAGGAAGGCGAAGACGGCCAGCGGCACCGAGCCGAGGGCGCTGATGTCGTTGCCCAGAGCCCCGGCCGCCTCCTCGGTCGAGGCCTCGCGTCCGAGCAGCGCACTGATGCCGGCCAGCTTCTCCTGCCACGACGACGAGGGCACGACGTCGGTGAGGTCGACGAGGAAAGCGTCCGTGTCCAGCGGATGATCGGGGTCGCTGTGCAGCGCCAGATGGGCCGCCGCCGACTGGAGGGCGGCTCCGTGGCGGCCGTGGGCGTGGGTGTGGGTGATCTCTGCGCTGCGCCGACCCAGCTCGGCGGCCTCGGGCACGCTCGTGGACACCACGGCCACCGGGGCCACCCGCATCGCCGCCCCGTTGCCCCAGGATCCTCCCTCGAACACCGACACGGCCGCCTGGCGCCAGTCCGCCCCGTCGGCGATGGCCGCCAGCACCCGCGCGGCGCCGCCCCCGTAGCCGCGCAACGGTTCCTGGTACCAGGCCACGGCGAAGTCCGAGGCCAGCACGGCCTGGTCGATGCCCCCACTGAGGGCCAGGTGCTCGGCCAGCACCATGGCCATGGCGGTGTCGTCGGTGTGGTGAAGAGTCCGGGAGGAGAAGATCCACCGGTCCAGGGCCGTGGCCGGCACCAAGGACCGACCCTCGAAGGGAGCACCCAGCCCGTCGCCCACGGCCGTGCCGGCCAACAGGCCGAGTACCCGGTCGACCATCTGCGGTCTGTCAGCCATTCCTGCCTCTTTCGTCGGCGGTGGTGGGCTCTCTCCACCAGGGGTCGTCGCGGACGGCCTCCTGACCCGTGGCGACAGGCCGGCCCCCGGAGGTGCCCCGCGTGCCTGGCGCCACGACGACCGCGGGGCCGAGGACGCCGCCGGGGCCGGTCAGGCCACGGCAGCGTCCCCGGTGCCCCCGTCCCTGCTCCGCAGGGTGGCGATGAAGCGGTCGGCGCGCTGCAGCTTCTCGGCCAGCTCAAGCCGTTGCCTCTGTGCCTCGGCGGCGTACCGCGCCAGATCCCGCAGCAGGGCGTGGCGCCGGGACGTTGTCTGCGGAGCCTCGAGCTCGGTGAGGATGCGCATCACCTCGGTCACCTGCTCCAGCGACCAGTCCAGAGCCGTCATTCCCCGGATGGTCTCCAGGCGCTGGTAGTCGGTCTCGGTGTAGAGCCGGAACCCTCCGTCGGAGCGCCCCGAGGGGGGCAGCAGGCCGATGGTGTCGTAATGGCGCAGGGTCCGCAAGGACACCCTCGCGTGATCGGCCACTTCCCCGATCTTCATCATCGAGCCGGTGGTTCTCCTGGTCCTGGATGCCCGTTCGTCGTCAGTGGCTCACTGTGAGGTATCGCGCACGAACTCACCGCAACTCTACCATGACGTTAGGGTAGAGTTGCGGTGGGCGAAGGCGGTGGGTCGTCGAGCCGACCGGTTCCGGGACCGCCGAACCGGCGTGAGGCAACGCCCTCTTGCATCAGCACCGACATCACCGAGGGCGCCCCTGTGCCCGCAAGAAGCATTGGAGGCCGTCCATGGCCAGCACCCGCGAGGAGCGAGGACCGCGCACCGGGGCACTGCCCGTGATGAGCCCGGCCGAGGAGGACCAGAGAGCACCGGGTCATGTCGAGCTCTCCCCCGAGCAGCGCCAGTCCGTGCTGGGCACTCTGACGTCCCCGCGCCGGCTCAAGACCGAGGTCCTGGCGGGCCTGGTGGTGGCCCTCGCGCTGATCCCCGAGGCCATCGCCTTCTCCCTGATCGCCGGAGTGGATCCCCAGGTGGGACTCTTCGCGGCCTCCATCATGGCGGTGACCATCTCGTTCCTGGGCGGGCGCCCGGCGATGATCTCCGGAGCCACTGCGGCCACCGCGCTGGTCATTGCACCGCTGGTCGCCTCCCACGGCATGGACCACTTCATCGCCGCCGTCATCCTGGCCGGGATCTTCCAGGTGATCCTGGCCCTGGTCGGTGCCGCGAAGCTCATGCGCTTCATCCCGCGGTCGGTCATGGTGGGCTTCGTCAACGCTCTGGCCATCCTGATCTTCACCTCCCAGCTGCCCGAACTGATCGGGGTGCCCTGGCTGGTGTACCCGCTCACGGCTCTGGGCCTGGTGATCATCTTCGTGCTGCCGCGGGTGACCAAGGCGGTGCCGGCCCCGTTGGTGAGCATCGTCGTCGTCACCGTCATCGCCGTGCTCGCCGCGATCGTGGTGCCCACGGTCGGGGACAAGGGCGAGCTGCCCGACGCGCTGCCCACCTTCTTCCTCCCCGACGTGCCGCTGACCCTGGAGACGTTCCAGCTCCTGGCCCCCTACGCCTTCACCATGGCGCTGGTGGGGCTGCTCGAATCCCTGATGACGGCCAAGCTCGTCGACGACGTCACCGACACCCGCTCGAACAAGACCCGCGAGTCCTGGGGCCAGGGCGGGGCGAACATCATCACCGGGTTCTTCGGCGGGATGGGTGGCTGCGCGATGATCGGCCAGACCATGATCAACGTCAAGGCCTCCGGCGCTCGGACCAGGATCTCGACCTTCTCCGCCGGTGTGCTGGTGCTGGTGCTGGCCGTGGCCCTGGGCCCGGTCGTGGCGATCATCCCGATGGCCGCGCTGGTGGCCGTGATGATCTTCGTCTCCTGGGCCACCTTCGACTGGCACTCCATCCGTCCGACCACCCTGGCCCGGATGCCGGTCCCGGAGACCATGGTCATGCTCTCGACCGTGGTCGTGACCGTGTGGACCCACAACCTGGCCATCGGCGTGATCGTGGGTGTGCTGGTCGCGATGGTCGCCTTCGCCCGCAGGGTCGCTCACATGGTCAATGTGGAGCGCACCGTGGAGGAGCACTTCGGGGAGCGGATCGCCAAGTACACCCTCAGCGGGGAGCTGTTCTTCGCCTCCTCCAACGACCTCTACACGAAGTTCGACTACGCCGGGGATCCCCAGCACGTGGTGATCGACTTCTACGACTCCCACCTGTGGGACGCCTCCACCGTGGCCGCCCTGGACTCCGTGACCGACAAGTATGCTCACTACGGCAAGGACGTGGAGATCGTCGGGCTCAACCAGGCCAGCCGCAGGATGCGCGTGCGCCTGGGCGGCATGCTCAACAACGGCGGTCACTAGGGGCACCGGAACCGGTGCCGGACCTCCTTCAGGGGTGGCCCAGCACCGGTTCCGAAGCCCTCCACCCGCCCCGACCCGGACAGGCGTTTGTTCCCCGTGACGTTCCCGACCGCGACCACCACCACCTCCCCCGCCCCGACCACCTCGGCCCCTCGGGCCGCCCACCGCCCCGATCTGCAGGGCCTGCGCGGGGTGGCCGTGCTGCTGGTGGTGGCATTCCACGTGTGGACCGACCGGGTCTCGGGCGGGGTGGACGTGTTCTTCGTGCTCTCGGCGTTCCTGCTCACCGGGTCCTTCCTGCGCCGGATCGAGAACGGCAGGCCGCTGGGGATCCCGGGCTACTGGGCCCGGACCTTCGCCCGCCTGCTCGGACCCGTGGCGGTGATGCTGCTGGCCGTGCTCGCGGGGATGCTCGCCTGGTACCCGCCCAGCCGGTGGGCCGAGCTGCTGACCCAGGCCTGGGGATCGCTGTTCTACACGGTGAACTGGGTGCTGGGGGCCCAGGCCGTGGACTACTACGCCGGCAACACTGCGGCCACCACCCCGTTGCAGCACATGTGGTCGCTGTCGGTGCAGGGCCAGGTGTTCCTCCTCTGGCCGTTGCTGCTGGCCGGCTGCGCTGCCGCGGCCCGCTGGACAGGGGTCCGGTTCCGGGCGGTGGCCTGGGCAACTTTTGCTGTCGTGTTCGCGGGCTCGCTGGCCTGGTCGGCAGTGGCCACGGCGGCCGGGCCCGAGGCCGCCTACTTCAGCACCCTCACCCGCCTGTGGGAGTTCGCCCTCGGCTCGCTGGCCGCCCTCACCCTCACCACTGCCTCCAGGCCGCGGACCGCTGCGCCTCGCGCAGTGGTCCGGCCCCTGGGCGAGGTCCTGGGGTGGGCGGGGCTGGTCGCCATTCTCGCCACCCCCTTCCTCGCCGAGCCCGACACCCGTTTCCCCGGCACCGTGGCCCTGGCCCCCACGCTCGGGGCGACTGCTGTGCTGCTCGGCGGTGCACTGGCTCCTGACGCCCGGGTCGGCGCCACCCGGCTCCTGTCGACCCGCCCGCTGCAGTGGTTCGGGGATCGCGCCTACGGCATCTACCTGTGGCACTGGCCGCTGCTGATCACCTACCTGCTGCTCACCGCCCGTGACACCGTGCCCGTGCCGGTCGGACTCGGGATCCTGGCCGCCTCCGTGGTCCTCACCCAGGTCACCGCCCTGCTGCTGACCGGCTGGCGCGCCCTGCCCGGGATCCGGGCCGGCAGCGGGATCCGGCTGATCGCCACCGCCCTGCTGGTGGCCGTCCCGCTCACCGGCGCCCACCAGTACACCCTGGCGCGCGATCCCAGCGCCGGGGTGGAGCGCACCGCGCAGAACTACCCCGGGGCCGCGGTGCTGCGTGAGGACATCGGCGAGGTCCCGGAGGTGCCGATCATCCCCACCGACGCCGAACGCGAGCACGAGTGGGGCGACACCGGCGTGCACTGCGACACCGAAGACGTCCCCGCCGGCATCGGCGACCTCGGCAACTGCTGGGTCATCGAACCCGACGACGGCAGCTCCCCGGAGCGCACCCTGGTGGTGCTCGGCGACTCCCACGCCCAGCAGCTGCTCACCCCGATCCACCGGGTCGCCGACGCCAACAGCTGGCGGGTGGTCTCCTACCTGCGCAACGCCTGCCGCTACACGAGCGAGTCCGACAACCGGGACGAGGAGTGCAACGAGTTCAACGCCGCCACCCGTCAGGAGGCTCTCGAGGCCGACCCCGACGCGATCATCACCATCGGCACCCTGTCCCTGGCCGAGGCCCCGCACGAGAAGCTCGTCGACGGCTACGAGGACGGCGTCACCCCGTTCCTGGACGCCGGGATCCCGGTGGTGGCCTTCCGCGACAACCCGCGCTTCCCCTTCAGCATGTTCGCCTGCGTGGAGACCTACGGCCCCGACCACGACCGCTGCAACCCGCCCCGCTCCGAGTCACTGCTGCCGGCCAACCCGCTGGAGGAGGTCGCCGCCCGGCACGAGGACCTGCACAGCATCGATCTCACCGACCGGCTGTGCACCGAGACCACCTGCCCCGGGGTGATCGGCAACATCCAGGTGTACATGGACCTCGACCACGTCACCTCCACCTACGGCGAGACACTGGTGCCGGACGTCGAGGTGCGCGTGCTGCGGGCTCTCGGCTGGGACCGGTGACCCAAGCCACCATGACGTCAGGGTGAACCGGGGTGCAGGTACTCCTCGGTCCGCACCCACCTCACGAGCACGTCTCGGACAGGAATCCTGATGTCCTCCTGCGTGGTGAAGAACTGCGGCGCGGCCGCCGAACCGGTCAACCTGTCCGACGGCCTCGACGAGTACGAGCTCCGGCTGCGCCCGGAGCGCCTGGGCCTCGCCCAGCGCCGACAGCTCCTGGTCCACCGGGTCGACCGGCAGGGTCGTGCATGCCACCACGGTCCGCGCCCCACCCCCGCGTCGGCCGCCGCGTCACGGTCATGACGAGTCACCCATTGCCACTGCCGGACCAGGCTTCTAGCGTGGGAGGAGCCGGTGGGTACCGGCGCGTCAGAAGTGATTGCAGCATCCCCACTCAACAGGGAAGGCAAAACACCATGGCCAACGAACCGCAGAGTCCCCTGAAGGACCCCAACTACGACCTCATCTGGGCCCTCGAGGCCTCACTTCACAACGTGTGGAAGCTGGAGACATACATCAAGGACGCCGAGAAGGCCGGTGACGACGAGCTGGCCGAGTGGTTCCGCAAGATCCAGAAGAACAACCGCAAGGCCGGCGAGCAGGGCAAGAAGATGCTCGCCCAGCGACTGCAGCAAGAGGCCGGCTGACCACCTCGAGATCGGTCGGTCGGCTCCCCGCCGTCGGCCACGCCGAAGCGCGGAGCCGCCGACGCAAGAGGCTCCCGTCCCACCACGTGGGGCGGGAGCCTCAGTGCACACCCCGTGACCGCGTTCGCCGGTGCAGATTCTGGCTCTGCCCCGTGGAACGGTCTGCTCGGAAGTGCCCGCGGACTCAGGCGCCGAGGCTCTGGGGCACGGGCTCGGTCCTGCGCCCCAGTTCCACGGTGCGCTGCACGGACCACCACAGCAGGACGACGAGCAGGACATTGCGCGTGGTCAGGACGGCCGCCATCACCGGGTGCGCATGGATGAGCGGGGTGTAGAACAGCGGGTAGATCACGAACGTGGTGACCGCGATGCCCATCAGCAGCGCCGCCGGCGCCCTCCACCGCTGCCAGTCGTGCACCAGTCCGGCCACGACGACCGGGGCGAGCCAGATCATGAACTGCGGAGATCCCACCTTGTTGAACACGATGAACACGGTGGTCATCATCAGGGCCCCCTCGTAGAAGAGCTCTTCGCGCTCGGCCCCGAGCCTGAGCGCGCGGATCAGCAGGACTGCCCCGACGAGAACGGCGACCACGAGCAGCGGTTGCATCAGGACCGCGACCACCTCGGTGCCGGGGCCGTAGACCTCCGTGGAGTTGATGGCCACGTTGTCGGCCATCCTCGCCCCGGCCACGTCGAAGACGCTCAACCACACCCACGGAGTGGAGAACGTGGCCTCCAACTGCATGCCGCGCTCTCCCTGGTTGACCAGGAAGTCCGCGATGTGCCGGAGACCGCCCGACAAGTACGTGCCCAGCACCACCACGGCGGTGACCCCCACCCCGGCGGCCACCACCTGGACGCGCTGCCGGCAGGCGATGAACAGGGCGAACAGGACGGCCGCCGGCCACACCTTGATCCACGTGGCGACGCTCAGCAGCACGGAGCCGAGCACGGGCCGCTCGGCCGCGTACAGCAGCCCGATGAGGACGATGGGGGCCGCGATGCCCTCGACCCGGGCGAAGCCGAGGTAGCCCAGGAAGACGGTGAAGAACAGCCACCACCAGGCCGGGGCGATGCCCCGCCTGCGCCGCGGGCCACGGGTCAGGCAGACCAGGCCCACCGCGTTGAGCACGGTGATGATCAGGGTCCACACCAGCAGGTAGGGGCCGTGGCCGGCGATCCCGGCCAGGAGGATGGGGATCTGGGCCAGCACCGGGTACACCCACGGGCTGATCACGCTCTCGCGATCAGCCGGGTCGTAACCGGCCATGGCCCACTCACGGTACTGCTCGGTGTCACTGAAGGCTTCGCCGTGGATGACGAAGGACATCATCCAGCCCAGGAAGTAGAGGTGGACGACGGCGAAACCCCACCACACGCTGGACGGACGGGAGAACCAGAGCACCGCGCGGGCGGGCAGGACGGCGTCGCGCAGAGCGGTCAACCGGTCGAAGAAGGTGGTGGAGATCTCAGGACTCCTTCGCAGCGAGCACGGTGGCCGGGCGCATGGTGCCCAGCCCGTACAGACGGCGGGCCGACCACCACAGCAGCACCACGAGCAGGGCGTTGCGCAGGGTCAGCACGAGTGCCATCCCCGCGTGGTTGTGGCTCAACTCGTAGTAGAACAACGGGTAGACGAGGAACGTGGCCACGGCGATGGCGATCAGCATGGCCGCCGGCACGCGCCACGCCTTCCAGTGGTGGGTCAGTCCCACCGCCACGGCCGGAGCCAGCCACACCATGAACTGCGGGGATCCGACCTTGTTGAACACGATGAAGGCGGTGACCATGGTCAGCGAGCCGGCCAGCAGCAGCTCGGTGCGATCGGCCCCGCCGGACCGCTCGCCGTTGCGGAGGCCCCGGACGATCAGGACGGTCACCACGGAGGCGGCGAGCAGCAGCAGGGGCTGCATCAGCACCGCCATCGTCCCCGTGCCGGGGCCGTCGACCTGCATGGAGTTGATCTCCGTGTTCATGTACATCCGGGAGTTGCCCACGCCCAGCACGGACAGCCACAGCCACGGGGTGGTGAACGTGGCCTCCAGCTGCATTCCGCGGTCCCCCTGCTGGGTGAGGAAGTCGAAGAGCCTCGGCAGTGCGCCCATGGCGGCGGCGACCCCGGCCGCGGCCGCACTGACCAGCAGACCCGCGACGACGACCGCCACTCGTCGGCGCGTCACGGCGACCAGGGTGAGCACGACGGCCGCCGGCCAGACCTTCATCCAGGTGGCGATGCTGAGCAGGACCGAGGCGACGACCGGATGCGCCACGCCGTGGACCAGGGCGACGAGCACCAGGGGGGCCGTGAGCCCGTCGACTCGTGCGAAGCCCAGCCACCCCATCAGGAAGACGAAGCCCAGCCACCACCACGCGGCAGGGAAGGCGTGCCGGTCACGTCCCCAGTTCGTCAGTTTCCCCACGGCCCAGCCGTTGAGCACGGTGATCAGCAGGACCCACAGGAAGAAGAACGGTCCCGGCCCGGCCGCGCCGGCCAGGGCGATGGGCACCAGCGCCAGCACCGGATAGACCCACGGACTGGGTTCCGGGCCCAGGTTGCGCTCGTCGAATCCGGCCCGGGCCCACTCGCGGTAGATGTAGGTGTCGCTGAAGGCGGCGCCGGACAGGGACAGTCCCAGGGCGAACGCCAGGAACACCAGGTGCACCCCGACGAAGACGGTGAGCAGCCCGCGCGGGGAGCACCACCAGGCCTGCCACCACCGGGGCAGCAGGCGGTCACGGAGCCGGGTGAGCATATCGAAGGTCGTGTCCGGAGACATGGGGTCATCCTCGTCAGGTGGGCAGAGATGCAGGTCCGGAGGTCAGCTCGGGGACCACCACGGGGACCGTTGCCGGTCGCGGAGTGCTTCGCCCCCGTCCGTCCGGTGCTACGGGCCCGCCCCGGGGGCCTCCCGATACCAGTGACCTCGGCGCAGCCCGCAGGACACCACCGGCTCTGTCCCCGGCCGCGCCGTCACGGCGGACCCCTCGTGGCCGCGCAGAAGTCCGGAAGCCGTCAGCATCCGCTCCTCCTTCTCCGCAGTCCGATCCCTCGAGGTCTCAGGGTGCCCGGGCGCGCTGCCACCGCGACACCGGGTGAGCCCCTGGGGGAGGGCCACGGGGAAACCCCTCGACACCAGGGTCATGCGGTGGCACGACTGCTAGGATCGGCTTCCTGGAGAGCGTCCCGCACACCTGTCCGCCCGGCAATCGTACACGTAGGGGATCAGCACACGTCATGACGGCAGGGGGTTCGCATCTGGAGGCGCCGCAGGGCCGCCGAGACCAGGGCGCGGAACCGACCACCACCGCCGGCCCGTCCTCCCTCGACGGGTCCGACACCCAGGGGCCCCCGCGAGCGCACATCGCCGTCGTGCAAGGGTTCATCGGCTCCCTGCTGATGCTCGTCGGGTCGATCGGCACCGGGTGGATCGCCAACGGCTCGCCCATGGTCCGGCATCCTCTGGTCATCGCGCTGCGGGTCGAGGGGTGGGGCGTCTACACCAGCACCGTGCTGCTGACCGTCGGCGCCATGCTGCTGGTGCGCTCCTGGCTCCGGCTCGGGCAGAGACTCCAGCGCTGGCCGGCGGGCGCCCAGCGCTCCGTGGTGCTGGCCGTGTGCGCCTGGTCGCTGCCCCTGCTGTTCGCCGTGCCCATCTTCTCGCGGGACGTGTACGCCTACATCGGGCAGGGCCGGCTGGTGCTGGCCGAGCAGAACCCGTACACGACCGGAATCTCCACCCTGGAGAACTGGTTCATGCTGGGAGCGGATCCGGCCTGGGCCGAGGCACGGACACCGTACGGGCCGTACTTCCTGTGGCTGGCGCGGGCGGTCGTGGGTCTCACAGGCGCGCAGCCGGATCTCTCCGTCCTGCTCTTCCGGATCCTGGCCTGCGCCGGTGTCCTCCTCTGCGTGGTGTACGTGCCCAAGCTCGCGCGGCTGCACGGGATCGACCCGGCTCGTGCCCTGTGGGTCGCAGTGGCCAATCCGCTGTTCCTCATCAGCTTCGTGGCCAGCGCGCACAACGACGCGCTCATGCTCGGACTGGCCGTGGCGGGAACGTACTTCGCGGCCACGGGTCGCCCCTTCACCGGCGTCCTGCTGGTGACCGCCTCCATCGGCATCAAGCCCATCACGATCCTCCTGCTGCCGTTCATCGGGCTCCTGTGGGCCGGGCCGAAAGCGTCCTGGATGCGGAAGTTCGCCCTGTGGGCGGCTACGGCGGCCATCAGCTTCGGACTGCTGGTGCTGAGCGGCCTTCCCTATCAGCTGGGCATCGGATGGGTCTGGGCCCTGCTCGACCCCACCCCGGGATTCACCGGGTACTCGCCGTCAGGCTTCCTGAGCCAGCAGCTTCGCGGCCTCGCGGACGCGGTCGGTCTGCCGGGCGAGTCGATGGCCTCGGTGCTGCGCAGCGTTCTGCAGTACGTCGCCATCGGCCTGGTCCTGCTCCTGATGTTCCGCGGTGACGACCATCGCGTGGTCCGCAGACTCGGCCTGGCGTTCGCCGCCGTGGTGCTGCTCTCCCCGATCATCCAGCCCTGGTACATCCTCTGGTTCATCCCGTTCCTCGCCGTCACCGGGATCAGGGACAACTGGCAGATCCGCTCCCTGTACGTCGTGGTCACCTTCTTCGTGATCTTCGGTGCTCAGGACCAGCTCTCCGTGTGGCCCTTCATCGAGCTGGCGGTCGACGCCTCGACGATCGCGTTCGCGACCGCCCTGCTCTTCACCGGCTACCTGATGCTCCTCGATCCCCACACCCGCCACCTGCTCGTCCACGGCGGGCCGACAGGCTGGCTCCGCCGCCGACGTCGCCGGACCTGAAGCACTCGAAGAGCCGGGCCCGGAACGCCCGGGGGATGCCCGGGCCCGCGTCCAGACGGAGGCCTCCGCCCCGCCGTCCGGGGTGGCCCGCACGGCGGCGGTCACCGCGGTGCCGGGCGGGGCGTGCTTGCGGGCGTTGGCGAGCAGGCCGGCCGGCTCGACCGGCTCCCCGGCCCGGGTGACCTCGCGGCTGTCGATGTCGAGGACCCGGTCCCCGACCACCACGGCGGCGCTGTCCTGCGCGGCGGCCCCGGAGCGCTGCACGAGCCGGTGCCGGACGCAGGCCCGCGTCACAGGAAAAGCACAGCCTTCCGAAAAGCTCCCCACATGCGCATCAGCAAAGGTGGAGCGCACACCGGTCTTCCGGGCCGGACCGGCGGGCAGGGGGCCCGCCGTCGTGTCGTGCTGAGGGGGCCGTTGCCATGACCGATCCCTGGAGCAGGCCGCCGAGGGCCGCGCCGTGGGCGCGACCTCCCGCGCAGCCCTCCGAGCAGGGGCCGGACGCCCTTCTCGCGGACGAGGCCGCGACCGAGGGATCGACGTCGGACTCGGCCGCGGGTTCGAGCGCCGACCCGGCTTCGGGCTCGACCACCGGACCGGTCAGCACGGCGGCCGCACCGGGCAGGCGCCGCCTCGTCGGGGTGGACGCCGCCCGCGGCCTGGCCCTGATCGGGATGATCGCGATCCACATCCTGCCCTCGTGGGACCCGGAGACCTTCGAGCCCACGGCGCAGTGGACCGTCTTCGCCGGCCGTTCCGCGGCGCTGTTCGCCCTCCTGGCCGGTGTGGGGCTGGCCTTCAGCACCGGGGGCCGGACCCCGCACACCGGCCGGTCGATGACCGCGGATCGGGTGGGCGTGGCCGTCCGCGCGCTGCTGATCGCGGGTCTGGGACTGGCGATCAACCACGTGCTGCCCGGCAGCACGATCGACGAGGTCCCGGCGGTCAACATCCTCGTCTACTACGGGGCCTTCTTCCTGCTGGCCATCCCCTTCCTGCGCCTGTCGGCCGGGGCCCTGTTCGGCTGGGCGGCGTTCTTCGCCCTGGCCGGTCCCGTGCTCGTGCACGTGCTGCGGGACGTCCTGCCGGTCGTCGAGCGCTACAACCCGGACTTCCTCGACCTCGTCGCGGACCCCGGGGCCACCGCCGCCCGGCTCCTGCTGACCGGGACCTTCCCCGCGCTGCCGTACCTGGCCTACCTGCTGACCGGCCTGGCCATCGGCCGGCTCGACCTCGCCCGGATCCGGGTCCAGACCGGACTGGTGCTCGGTGGGGTGCTGCTGGCCGTGGGCGCCTCGCTGACCTCCTGGGCGCTCCTCGTCCCGGCCGGCGGCTTCGGCCGGCTGGTGGCCCGCACCCCCGGCCTGGACGAGGAGCTCGTCACCGACATCGTCGTGTGGGGCCCCGAGCCGACGCTGCCGACGACCACCTGGTGGTGGTTGGCGATCGGCGGCCCGTACACCAACACCCCACCGGCCCTGCTGCTGGGCCTGGGCTCGGCGGTGGCCGCCCTGGGCGTCTTCCGCCTGCTGGCCTGCCGCTTCAGCACCTGGCTGCTGCCGCTGAGCGCGATGGGCTCGATGACGCTGACCGTGTACTCGGCGCACCTGCTGGCCCTGGCCGCAGAGGTGCACTACGGCCGGCCGCTGTGGTTCGTGATCCACGTGGCCGTGGCCATGGCCTTCGCTCTCCTCTGGCGCCGGGCCGTGGGACAGGGTCCCCTCGAGCGGCTGGTGGCCGCCCTGGTGCGCGGCACCCGCCGGCGCGTGCTCGCGCGCGAGCGCCGGACGGACCGAGGACCCACGGGCTGAGGGCGCTCGGGCTGAGTGGCCCACGGGCGGAGGGCGTTCGGGCTGAGGGGTCCACGGACCGAGTCGTGGCGGTTCCCGACGCCGCGCCGCGCCGGCACGGACTCGGTGTGCGGCCGGGTGGCGACCCTCGGCCGCCCGGCCGCGGGACGGGGTCTACCGGGCGTCGGCCTCGGTCGCGGTGTTCTCGGGAGCGGTGCGCTCGGGCTCGGTGTGCTCGGTCACGGTGTGCTCAGTCACGGTGTGCTCGGTCGCGGTGCGCTCGAGCTCGGCGTGCCGGTGCCGCTGCGCCGCGTAGCCCAGGACGAGCAGGCCGGCCACGGCCAGACCCACCCCCACCCAGGCGGGGGAGCGGTAGCCCCAGCCGGCGGAGATCACGATCCCGCCGAGGAAGGCGCCCATGGCGTTGGCCAGGTTGAACGCCGCGTGGTTCATGGCGGCGGTCAGGGACGGGGCGTCCTTGGCGTCGCGCAGCAGGCGCACCTGGAGCGAGGTGGTGAAGATCGAGCCCATGATGCCGATCCACAGCGCCCCCAGGACGGCCGCGGCGGGGACGTGGACGAACAGGGCGAAGAACGCCAGGGCCACTCCGGACACGGCGCCGGCGCCGAGGGCGGTGCGCTCGATCGAGCGGTCGATGAGCGGGCCGGCCAGCAGCGAGCCCAGGGTCATGCCCACGCCGAACACGGCCAGCACCCACGGCACGGTGCCGATGTCGAACCCGGTGAGCTCGGTCAGCGTCGGGGAGATGTAGGTGTAGACCGCGAACATGCCGCCGAAGCCGATCGCCCCGGCCAGCAGCGTCAGGGCCACCTGGGGCCGGGCGAGGGCGCGGACCTCCTGGGCCGCCGAGGCCATGCCCCCGTTGCGGGTGCGCGGCACCCAGAGGGCCAGGGCCCCGATGGTCAGGGCGCCCAGGAGCACCACCAGGAAATAGGCGGAGCGCCAGCCGAGGGCCCCGCCCAGGGCCGCGGCGAACGGCACGCCCACGATGTTGGCGATGGTGAGCCCCAGCATCACCCGGGCCACCGCGGTGCCGCGCCGCTCGCGGGCCACCAGGGAGGAGGCCACCACGGCGGCGACCCCGAAGTAGGCGCCGTGGGGCAGACCGGCGAGGAACCGGGCGACGTACAGCCACTCGAGGGACGGAGCCACCGCCGACAGCCCGTTGCCCACCACGAACGTGAGCATCAGCGCCAGCAGCAGGGTCTTGCGCTCCACCCGGGCGGCCAGGGACGTGATGAGCGGCGCGCCGACCACCACCCCCAGGGCGTAGAGCGAGATGGACTGGCCGACGGCGGGGATCGAGGCGTCGAAGTCCTCGGCGATGAAGGGCAGCAGGCCCATCGAGGCGAACTCTGTGGTGCCCACGCCGAAGCCGCCCATGGCGAGGGCGAAGATGGCGAGGCGCGTACCGGCGGGGCCGGGGGCATTGACCACCTGGAGCAGGGCGGTGCGAGGTGCGGACACGGCGGGTCCTTCCGGTGAGGGCACAGGGACGGGGAACGAGCACGTCGTCGAGCCCGAGCAGAAAGGAAAGGGAGGGGTGGCTTCCGATGCTACGCGGATTCACCCCGCTCTCCCATGCCTCCCGGTGTGATCTTGGTCAGGTCGTACGGTGCCGGCGGCCGCCCACCCTGTCGTCTCCTGACCCGCAGGGGCCCGGCCGACC
>NZ_JBISWK010000126.1:0-56584 GCF_044462205.1 Kocuria rhizosphaericola
CGGCCGGGCCCCTGCGGGTCGAGCGGCAAGTGCGTGCTCAGCGGAAGGCGGAGTGCCCGGTCAGCTGCTGGCCCAGGATGAGGGTGTGCACCTCGTCGGTGCCCTCGTAGGTGCGCACCGACTCCAGGTTGTTGGCGTGGCGCAGCGGCGAGTGATCGAGCGTGACCCCGTTGCCGCCGAGCATCGTGCGCGCCTCCCGGCACACCTCGATCGCGATCCGGCAGTTGTTGAGCTTGCCCACCGAGATCATGTGGTTCTCCAGCCGACCCTCGTCCTTGAGCCGTCCGATGCGCAGCGCCAGCAGCTGCCCCTTCTGGATCTCCAGGGCCATGTTCACCAGCTTCGCCTGGGAGAGCTGGTAGGCCGCGAGCGGCTTGTCGAACTGGATGCGCTGCTGCGAATAGGCCAGCGCGGCGTCGAAACTGTCCCGCGCGGCGCCCAGGGCGCCCCACACGATGCCGTAGCGCGCCTCGTTGAGGCACGAGAACGGTCCCCGCAGACCGGGATTGTCCGGCAGGAGGGCGTCGGCGGGCAGCCGGACGTCCTCGAGGGCGATGTCGCACTGGATGGAGGCGCGCATGGACAGCTTCGGCTCGATCGGCGTGGCGGTGAACCCTGGGGTGTCCGTGGGCACGAGGAATCCCCGGACGCGCTCCTGCCCGCTCTCGTCGACGGCCTTGGCCCAGATCACGGCCACCTGGGCGATGGAGGCGAGCCCGATCCAGCGCTTGGCGCCGTTGAGGACCCACTCGTCGCCGTCGCGCACCGCGGTGGTCGCCATGGTCGACGGATCCGAGCCGGCGGTGGGCTCGGTGAGGCCGAAGCACCCGATGATCTCGCCGGTGGCCATGCCGGGCAGCCAGCGCTGCTTCTGCTCCTCGGAGCCGTGCTTGGCGATCGCGCTCATCGCCAGAGAGCCCTGCACGGAGACGAACGTGCGCAGGCCGGAGTCCCCTGCCTCGAGCTCCTGCATCGCGATGCCGTACTGCACGGCGGACTTCCCGGCGCACCCGTAGCCCTGGATGTGCATGCCGAGCAGGCCGAGCCGGCCCATCTCGGGAACGATCTCCTGCGGGAAGACGGCGTCGGCGAACCACCCGGCGATGTTCGGCCGGATCCTCCGGTCCACGAACTCGCGGACCGTGTCCCGGGTCTCGAGCTCCTCGGCGCTGAGGTCTGCTTCGACGTTGAGCAGGTCGGTCGCGGCGGCGTTCATGGGTCCTCCTGGGGATCGGGGTGCTCGGATGTCTCCGACGAGAATGTCGCATTCGTGATCCATGCAACACGGGTTAGCGGATAATTGAGCTATAGGTATCACTGAACGCCACATTAGGTATTTGAGGTTTCACAGTGGGTCGTGGGAATGTGATCTGCACGACATCCGCTGACCCCTTGGAGGACTCCTGTGAGCCGTTCGTCCCCCACCGCCGTCGCCGTCCCGCCCAGGGTGCGCACAGAACGCACCGGTGCCGTGGCCGTGGTGACGCTCGACGACGAGCACCGCCGCAACGTGCTGGGCCGCGAGCTGCGCAGCCGGTTGCGGGCCGCGCTGACGGAGCTCGCCACCGCGCCCGGGGTCGGTGCCGTGGTGCTCACCGGAACGGGGCGGTGCTTCAGCGGCGGCGGCGACCTCGCCGCCATGCCGCCCGCCGGCCCCGCCGAGTCGGCCGCCCGGATGGCCGAGGTCGCCGGGCTCGTGCAGGAGCTCGCGTCGCTGGAGAAGCCGGTCGTGGCCGCGGTGAACGGTCCCGCCGCCGGAGTGGCCGTCGGCCTGGTGTGCTGCTGCGACGTCGTGGTCGCCGGCGAGGGCGCCCGGTTCCTGTTCCCGTTCACCCGCCTGGGCCTGGCCCCGGACGGCGGACTGGTGCACTCGCTGGTCCAGCGCGTCGGTGCGGCCCGGGCCCGGAGGATCCTGCTCGAGGCCGCCCCTGTGGACGCCGGCGCCGCCCGGGACGCCGGTCTGGTCGACCACCTCGTGCCGGACCCGGACGTGCTCGGCGCCGCGATCGCCCGCGCCGGAGAGCTCGCCGAGCGCGCCCCGCTCGCCGTCGCCGCGGTGAAGCGGGGGATCCGCGAGGCCTCGGGCTCGCTCGAGGACGCCCTGGCGTTCGAGCGGGAGCACCAGCCGGCGCTCTTCGGGACCTCCGACTTCCTGGAGGGCAAGCAGTCGTTCTTCGACAAGAGACACCCCTCCTTCTCCGGGCGCTGAGCGCCGCCACCGCACGTCGAAAGGCCATCATGAGGACAACGAAGACACGGCTCGCCGCCCTGGGCGCCGTCGCGGTGCTGGGTCTCACCGGCTGCGCCAGCGCCGAGGGGGACGAACCGGTGGGCCCCAACGGTCTGCCGCAGCAGTTGGTGTGGTCCACCTACAACGTGGGCACCGGCACCTACAACGATCTCGCCGCCATCGCGAACACCCTCACCAACGAGGAGGGCGTGCAGGTGCGGCTGATGACCGCCGACACCGGCATCGGCCGGCTGGCTCCCCTCGTGAACGGCACCGTGGACTACGCGCGGGCCGGGGACGAGTACTACTACGCCTTCGAGGGCGACTACGAGTACGCCAGCGAGGTGTGGGGGCCGCAGGACATGCGCGTGGTGTGGGCGCCCCCCGGCAACTACGGCCTGCTGGTGCGCGAGGACAGCGGCATCGACTCCTTCGCGGACCTCGAGGGCAAGAGGTTCCCCCGGCTGACCGCCAACACCTCGATCAACAACAAGATGGAGGGCTTCCTCAACTACGGCGGTCTCACCTGGGACGACGTCGAGCAGGTCCCGATCGCCTACGGCGAGCAGATCGCCGGTCTCGAGGCGGGGCAGATCGACGCCCTGTACCAGAACGTGGTCGGCTCCAACATCAACGAGCTCGCGTCCAGCACGGACGTCAAGTGGCTGACCTTCGACGACCCGGACCCGGCCCGCTACGAGACCTGGGAGGAGCTCATGCCCATGGTGACGGTCGGCGAGATCACGAGCGGCGCCGGGCTGGAGGAGGGCGAGAGCGCCCGGGTCCTCGAGTACACGATCCCGCTCACCACGATGGGCTCCCGCGACGCGGACGAGGTCTACCACCTCGTCAAGGCGATGGTCGAGAACTACGAGCACTACGAGGGCACCACCCCGGACACGAAGCAGTTCTCCTTCGACGCCGTCCTGAAGGAGCCGCTGGTGGTCCCGTTCCACGAGGGGACCGTCCGCTACTTCGAGGAGCGCGGCGTGTGGACCGAGGAGCTCGAGCGGAAGAACAACGAGCTCATCGAGCGCGGCGAGCGCATGCGGGAGGCCTGGCCCGGCGTCGTCGAGTCCTCCTCCGAGGAGGAGCTCGAGCAGGACTGGACGGAATGGAAGAAGAACGAGCTGGACAGCGAGGGGAACGACGATGAGAACTGAGACCCGGGTGACGCCGTTCTGGAGGACGGTCGTGATCGTCCTGACCGTACTGGGCGTGCTGCTGGCCATGAACCAGGTGTTCTTCTGGAACGTGGGCGGGCTGTCCCTGCTGACCAACTCCTACCTCTACCTGATCCTGGCGGCCTTCCTGCCGGTCGTGTTCATCGTCAACCCCCTGCGCAAGATCCCGCTCGCGCAGCAGGTGGAGGCCCAGCAGGAGGACGGCCGGGACGGCAGCACCGCGGCCGGCGCGGGCCGGGAGCGCCGGATCCAGGGGTTCGACGTCCTGCTCATGGTCGTCTCCGCGGCGGTGTGCGTGTACTTCGCGGTCAACGGCACCCGGATCAAGAACTACGGCTGGGAGTTCATGGCGCCCACCACCGCCACGATCGCCGCGTTCGTGCTGTGGCTCGTGGTGCTCGAGGCCCTGCGCCGCACCGGCGGACTCACGGTCACCGTCATCGCCCTGCTGTTCTCCCTGTACCCGCTGGTCGCCGAGAACCTGCCGATCGGCGTCCTGCAGGGTGTCACCTACGACCTCCCGACCCTGGCGCAGGTGCACATCATGGGGGCCGAGGGCGTGCTGGGCCTGCCCATCCAGACCGCGGCCACCATCCTGATCGGTTTCCTGGTCTTCGGGGTGGCCCTGCAGCACACCGGCGGCGCGGACTTCTTCCACAACCTCTCCATGTCGATCTTCGGCCGGTACCGCGGCGGCGCGGCGAAGGTCTCCGTGGCCAGCAGCGCCGCGATGGGCATGATGAGCGGCAGCGCGGTCTCCAACGTCCTGACCACCGGACCCATGACCATCCCGGCCATGAAGCGCTCCGGGTTCAGCCCCACCTACGCGGGCGGCATCGAGGCCACGGCTTCCTCCGGCGGGTCCATCACCCCTCCGATCATGGGCACCGCGGCGTTCCTCATGGTCTCCTTCGTGGGCGTGCCCTACACGGAGATCCTGGTGGCCGCGACCATCCCCGCGGTCCTCTACTTCCTGGGCATCTACCTGCAGGTCGACGGGTACTCCGCCCGCAACGGGCTGAAGGGCGTGCCCGTGAGCCTCCTGCCCCGGACCCTCGCCACGCTCGTGCGGGGCTGGCCCTACGTCCTGGCCCTGGGCCTGCTAACCGGGCTGCTGTTCCTCACGAACTCCGAGACCCAGGTGCCGTACTGGGTGATCCTGGTGCTGCTGATCGTGGCCGTCCTGCGCCCGGGCCAGAAGTTCGGGCTGCGGGAGTTCACCGACTTCCTGGTGGAGTGCGGCCGGACGCTGAGCAACATCATCGGCATCATCGCGGGCGTGGGCCTGATCGTCGGCGGCCTCACCGCCACGGGCGTGAGCCTGTCCCTGGCCCGCGAGCTGGTCGCGCTGGTGGGCGACAACGTGGTCCTCATCCTCATCGCCGGCGCCGTCACGTGCTTCATCCTCGGCATGGGTATGACGATCTCCGCGGCCTACGTGTTCCTGGCGATCGTCATGGTCCCGGCGGTCATCGACCTGGGGGTCAACCCGCTCGCGGCGCACCTGTTCGTCATCTACTGGGCGTCCGTCTCCTACATCACCCCGCCGGTGGGCCTCGCCGCCTTCGCCGCGGCGGGCCTGGCCAAGGCCCCCGCCATGGCCACCAGCGTGGCGGCCATGAAGCTCGGCGCGGTGAAGTACATCGTCCCGTTCGGCTTCGCCCTGAACCCCGCCCTGGTCGCCCAGGACTCGCCCGGCCGGATCCTGCTGGCCTTCGGACTGAGCATCGTAGGGGTCTACGCCCTGGCCTCGGCCATCGAGGGCTGGACGGTCGGCTTCGACCGCCGGATGCCTGCCCTGTTCCGGGTCACGGCCGCGGTCGGCGGGTTCCTGCTGTTCCTGCCCACGCCGCTCACCGCCGTCCTCGGCCTGGTCCTCGTGGCCGGGAGCGTGCTCCTGACCTTCCTCACCGTGAAGGCCGGGCCCACGGGCGACGACGACGCCACCGCCGCGCACGCCCCCGAGCCCGTCACCGCGACCGTCTGACCGGAAGGACCCGACATGACGCACACCACGACAGACACCACGACCGGCGCCACGACCGGCACCGTCCCGCGCAGTCCCGTCGACACCGGGACGGACACCGTCACGACCGAGCTGCGGGGCCGGGTCGCGGTCGTCACCGTGAACCGCCCCGAGGTCCGCAACGCCCTCAACTTCGGGGTGCTGGACGGGATCGAGGCCGCGCTCGACGCGTTCGAGCGGCGGACGGACGTCGGCGCCGTGGTCTTCACGGGCGCGGGGGAGAAGTCCTTCGTGGCCGGCGCGGACATCTCGCAGCTGGTCGGCTACACGATGCGGGACGGCCTGCGAGCCCGGATGCAACGCCTCTACGACCGGATCCAGGACCTCGAGCTGCCGACGATCGCTGCGGTCAACGGCTTCGCGCTGGGCGGGGGCAACGAGCTGGCGATGTCCTGCGACATCCGCGTGGCGGCGGGCAACGCCCGGTTCGGGCTGCCCGAGACCAACCTCGGCATCCTGCCCGGCGCCGGCGGCACCCAGCGGCTGTCCCGGCTCGTGGGACTCGGGAGGGCCCAGGAGATGATCCTCACCGGCCGGATCATCGACGCCGAGGAGGCGCTGCGCATCGGGCTGGTGACCAGCGTGGTCCCGGCGGACGAGCTGATGGACACCGCGCTCGGCACGGCGGAGACGATCCTCGCCAAGGGCCCCCTGGCCGTGCGGCTGGCCAAGCTCGTGGTGCGCAACGGCGCCGAGACGGACCAGCGCACCGGGCTGCTGCTCGAGCGACTGGCCCAGTCCCTGCTCTACGCCTCCGAGGAGAAGGCTGAGGGCGCGAGCGCCTTCCTGGAGAAGCGCCCCGCCCGTTTCCGCGACGACAACTGACCGACGGCCCCGACCGATTCCCGGCCCCGACCCGAACCCCGCGGCCACCCCCGTCCCACCATTCCGAGGAGCAGAAAATGAACCCCCAGCCGAGCATCGACGCCGTCCGCGACGTCCTGGTCGTGGGATCCGGTGCCATGGGCACCCAGATCGGGGCGGTCTTCGCCCTCGCCGGCTACACGGTCACCACCGGTGACCTCGACCCCGCCGCCCTCGAGCGGTCCCGGGACGAGGTGCACCGCCGCCTCGGCCGGCTCGCCGAGAAGGGCAGCAGGAGCCGGGAGGAGGTGGACGCCGCCATCGCCCGGATGGCGTACACGACCGACTCCCTCGAGGCGGCACGCTCGACCGACTTCGTGCTCGAGGCCGCCGTGGAGCGCCTCGACATCAAGCGGCAGCTGTTCGCCGATCTCGACGAGGCCGCGCCCGAGCACGCCGTCCTAGCGACCAACTCGTCGACCATCCCCTCGTCCCTGCTCACGGACGCGACCGGCCGTGCCGACCGGGTGTGCAACATGCACTTCTTCAACCCGGCGCTGGTCATGGCCTGCGTCGAGGTGGTGCGCAACCCGCAGACCTCGGACGCCACCGTGGAGACCACCGTGGAGCTCGCCCGCCGGCTCGGCAAGCAGCCCGTCCGGCTCAACCAGGAGGTCCCCGGCTTCGTGGCCAACCGCCTCCTGGGGGCCCTGCGGGACGAGGCCCTGCGCCTCGAGGCCGACGGCGTGGCGAGCTTCGAGGACATCGACGTGGCCGCGCGGACGGCCCTGGGCCACCCGATGGGGCCGTTCGAGCTCATGGACCTGGTCGGCATCGACGTGTCCTACCTGATCCGCCTGGCCCAGCACGAGCAGAGCGGGGACCCCGCGGACCTCCCGCACCCCTCCGTGGAGAAGCTCTACGAGCAGGGCCGGTACGGCCGCAAGACCGGCCGCGGCTGGTACGAGTACGCCGGCTGAGCCCCGGACGATCACCGGGCGGAACCCCGGACCAGAAGCGACGACGAGGAGAGAAGACATGAGCCAGTTCGAGGACGCGCACGCCCTGCAGGAGATCTTCGGCCGCCCCGGCACGGGCCCGCTCGCCGGGGTGGTGGTGGCGGATCTCAGCCGCGTGCTCGCCGGCCCCTACTGCACCATGCTGCTGGCGGACATGGGCGCGACCGTCATCAAGGTCGAGAGCACCGCGGGGGACGACGCCCGCGCGTGGGTCCCGCCGCACCGGGACGGCGAGAGCACGTTCTTCCTCTCGGTCAACCGCAACAAGCACTCGATCGCCCTGGACTTCTCGGACCCGGAGCAGCTCGAGGTCGTGGAGCGGATCATCGCCCGGGCGGACATCCTCGTGGAGAACTTCAAGCCCGGCGGCCTGGCGCGCTACGGCCTCGACTACGAGAGCGTCAGCGCGTGGCGCCCGGACCTCGTCTACGCCTCGATCACCGGCTTCGGCACCGCCGGCGGCGCCGATCTGCCCGGCTACGACCTCCTGGCCCAGGCCCTCTCGGGGATGATGAGCCTCACGGGGAGCCAGCACGGCGAGCCGTACCGGGCGGGCGTGGCCCTCTTCGACGTCATCACGGGCCTGCACGCCGCCACCGGGATCCTGGGCGCGTTCCACGAGCGGCAGTCCTCCGGGGCGGGCCAGCACGTGGAGCTGAACCTGCTGACCTCGGCCCTGTCCGGGCTGGTCAACCAGTCCGCCGCCTACGTGGCCGGGGGCAGCGTCCCGACCCGCATGGGCAACGAGCACCCGAGCCTCTACCCCTACGAGCCCTTCCCCACCCGGGACAAGGACATGGTCATCGCGGTGGGCAACAACGGCCAGTTCGCGCGGCTGTGCCGGTGCCTCGGGGCGCCCGAGCTCGCCGAGGACGACCGGTTCAGCACGGTGTCCGCGCGCAACGCCAACCGGGTGGAGCTGCGCCGGCTGATGATCGAGCGGCTCGCCGCCCGGGATGCCGAGGACTGGTTCGAGCTGCTCAAGGCGGTCAAGGTGCCCTGCGCGCCGATCCTGGGCGTGGACGAGGGCGTCCGGTTCGCCGAGGGACTCGGACTGGACCCGGTGGTCCTGGCCGGGACGGGGGACCGGGAGATCCCCACGGTCCGCCACCCGGTCGACTTCAGCCGGACCCCGGTCGACTACACGCAGGCCCCGCCCCGGCTCGACGGCGACCGGGACCGCGTCCTGGCCTGGCTCGAGCGCGGCGAGCCCGCGGTCCGGCAGGCGTCGTGAACGCCGTCCACACCACGGTGCTGCCGGTGCGCTGGTCCGACCAGGACCTCAACCGGCACGTCAACAACGCCCGCGTGGTCACCCTGATCGAGGAGGCGCGGCTCTCGGCGACCGCCTCCTGGCTGGGGGAGGACGGCATCCCGGACCCCGCCCGTCCGCGCGTGGTGGTCTCGCTCGCGCTCGACTACCTGCGTTCCATCGACCACGGCCCCGAGCTCACGGCACGGGTCCGGGTGTCGCGGGTCGGCCGGTCGTCCTACACGGTGGCCTACGAGCTCGTCCAGCACGGGCGGGTCGCGGTCCGCGCCCGGACGGTGCTCGTGCAGACGGACCCGGCCACGGGCCGCTCCACGCCGCTGCCGGACCGGGTGCGGGCCGCCCTGGAGGGCGTCGTCGTCCCGGAGCCGGACTCCGTGACCGTGCGTGCATGACCGCGTTCCGGAAGGGCCGGCCCAGCCTGCGGGCGCGGCGGATCGCCTACCCGGCACTGCTGGCCACCACGGCGCTGGGCACGATGTCCTCGAACGTGATCAACGCGCCGCTGTACGTCATCCAGACGGACCTCGGCATGACGGCCCAGCAGTCGGTGCTCGCCGTGAGTGCCTTCACGGTGGCCATGGCCACGGCCGTCCCGCTCGCCGGCTGGCTCGGCGACCGGCTCGGCGTCAAGGCCTTCCTGATCTCGGCGCTGGGCGTCATGGTCCTCGCGGAGCTCACGGCCGCCGCGGCGGCGGGCATGGAGGCGCTCGTGCTCGCCCGGATGGTGCAGGGCGCGGCGTGCAGCGCGATCCCGCCCTGCGTGCAGGCGGCCCTGGTCACCACCTGGCCGGAGCGGACGGCACAGACGATGGGGGCGTGGGCCTCGGCCATCGGGGTGGGGCAGGCCGTGGGCCCACCCTTCGGCGGCCTCATCACCGAGGCCCTGGGCTGGCGCTGGGTCTTCGTCGTGCACGCCGGACTGGTGCTCGTGCTGATGCTCCTGCTGGCGGCGTTCATGCCCCGGATCGGTCGGCGGCGCCCGCCCATGCACGTGTCCGCGATGGCCTGGCTCGTCGTGGGCGGCGGGGCGACGGCCGCCGCCGTGCTGCTGGCAGGGCAGTCCGGCCCCTGGTCGTGGGCGGCGGCGAGCGCGGTCTGCGCGGTGCTCGGCTGGTGGCTGTTCGCCCGCCTCTCCCGGGGGCGGGCCCGGCGGGCCGCGGGGGACGCGACGGCACCCCGGCCCCTGCTGGACCCGGCCCTGCTCCGGGACCCTGCCTATCTCACGGCTGCGGCCGGAGCGGGACTGGCCATGGGTTCCATGGCGGTGGCCATCGTGGCCATGCCCCTGTTCCTCGGCTCGGACCTGGTCCTGGGTCCTGCCCAGATCGGGGCCGTGGTCTTCACCCTGGCGCTCGCCATGACGGCGGCGGGCCCCCTCGCGTCCCGGGTGGGCCGCCGGCACGGCAGCGGGATCCAGCTGAGCCGGGGCGTCCTGATCCTCGTGGTGGCCGCCCCGGTGCTCACGCTGGCCATGGTCTCGTCCGGTCTCGGCGTGGCCCGGTGGGTGATCGTGTCCCTGGTGGTCCTGGGGCTCGTGCTCGCCGGGACCGGCATCGCCTTCGCCCAGAGCGCGGCGGCCACGGAGCTCGTGCTCTCGCCCGCAGGGGGCTCGGGGACGGCGATCGGCATCCACAACATGATCCGCTTCCTCTCGATGGCCGTGGGCTACTCCGGGGTCTCCCTGGCGTGGGCCACCGGCGCCTCGATCCTCGTCTTCCCCGCGGTCGCCCTGACCGCGCTGGGCCTGCTCGCCACGCTGCGAGCCACCCGCCGGGAACGCCCGGCACCACCGACCGCACCGACCACCACGGGTCCTGGGACCCGCCGACGAAAGGACCAACCATGACCACCACCTCGACCGAGGCCCCGGCCGCCGTCCGCGCAGAAGGCGCGACCTCCGACTACTTCCGGCTCGACGACGAGCTCACCCCGGAGGAGATCGCCGTGCGGGACCGGGTCCGGGAGTTCGCCCAGCAGCGGGTGCTGCCGATCATCAACGAGTACTGGGAAAAGGCGGAGTTCCCCTGGGAGCTGCTGCCCGGTCTGGCCGAGCTGGGCATCATCGGCACCACCATCCAGGGCCACGGGTGCCCGGGCATGTCTCGCAAGGCCGCCGGGATGGTCGCTCGGGAGATGGCCCGGGCCGACGGCAGCATCAACACGTTCCTGGGGGTGCACGGCAACCTGTGCATGGGGGCGCTGAACATGCTCGGGTCCGAGGAGCAGAAGGGGCGCTGGCTGCCGGCCATGGCCCAGCTGGAGAAGACCGGGGCCTTCGCCCTCACCGAGCCCGAGCACGGCTCCGACTCGGTGGCACTGGAGACCAGCGCCCGCCGCGAGGGCGAGGAGTGGGTGATCAATGGGCACAAGCGGTGGATCGGCAACGGCCACGCCGCCGACGTCGTGGTCCTGTTCGCCCGCAACGTCGAGGACGGGAAGGTCAACGCGTTCGTGGTGGAGAAGGACGCCGAGGGCAACCACCCGGCCGGCTACGACCCGACGGTGATCACCGGCAAGGTCGGCAAGCGCGCGATCCTGCAGGCCGACATCGTCATCGAGGACCTGCGGGTGCCGGCGGCCAACCGGCTGGAGGAGTGCCGGTCCTTCGCCGACGTCTCCCGGGTGCTGCAGGCCACCCGCGGGGGGGCCTCCTGGGAGGCGGTGGGTCACGCGATGGCGGCCTTCGAGATCGCCGCCGACTACGCCGCCACCCGGGTGCAGTTCGGCAGCCCGATCGCCGGCTACCAGCTGGTCCAGGCCCGGCTGGCGAACATGCTCAGCGAGCTCACCACCATGCAACTGCTGTGCAACCGGATGGCGGAGCTGGCCGACAAGGGCGAGCTGACCAACGCCATGGCCTCGATGGTGAAGATGTCCACCTCGCAGAAGGGCAAGTGGATCTGCAACGAGGCCCGGGAGCTGCTGGCCGGCAACGGCCTGCTGCTGGAGAACCACGTCGCCCGGCACCTGACGGACATGGAGGTCGTCTCCACCTACGAGGGCACCGACTCCATCCAGGCCCTGCTCGTGGGCCGGGACATCACCGGGATCTCCGCCTTCCGCTGAGCCCCGCCGCACCCTCCCCTCGCCGAACTCACCACTTCTCCACGAGAAGCCCGGACAAACAACCGGGTCTCGGGGAGAAGTGGTGAGTTCACGGCGTGCGGGGGGGTGGAGCGGGCAGGGGGCCCTCCGGCGCCGGGAACACCGTCTCGGAGATCTCGATGACGGACTGCAGGGCCGGGTTCGCGTCTCCTCGGCGCCAGATGAGGCGGACCTCGACCGGCTTCTGCTCCTGTGTCAGCGGTTTGTAGACCACGCCGCGGGACGGCACGTTGTCCCGGACGCTGGAGAGGATGAGGGAGATGCCCATCTCGGCGCCCACGAGGACCACGAGCGTCCAGGAGTCCGGGGCCACCTGGACGATGCGCGGAACGAACCCCGCGTTCATCGCGAGCGTGTTGAGCCGGTTGGGCAGCGTGGCCCCTGCCCCGCCGGGCAGCACGATCCACGCCTCTTCGGCGAGGTCCTCGGCGTCGACCGTCTCGCGGTCGGCCAGCCGGTGGTTCTCCGGCAGGGCGATGAGCAGCTCCTCGAGGGCGACGAGCCGGGAGTTGATCTCCGCCGGCAGGAAGTCCCAGCGGCCGATCACGAGGTCGAGGGAGTCGTCCAGGACCTTTTCCAGGCCCAGATAGGAGAACTGCGAGCTGTACAGCTCCAGGCTGATCCCGGGGCGCCGGCGCCGGACCTGGCGCGCCAGCTCGCCCACCGCCTGGTTCACGGAGGCCCCGGCGAAGCCGAGCCGCGCCCGCCCGATCTCGCCCTCCTGCGACTTGCGGACCACGTCCTTGATCCGCCGCGCGAGCATGACCAGCTCCCGGGCCGGCTCCAGCAGGGCCTCGCCCTGCGGCGTCAGGTTCACGTGGCGGGTGTTGCGCTCGAACAGGGCGGCGCCCAGCTCCGCCTCCAGCTGCCGGATCAGCCGGCTGAGGGGCGGCTGCGCCATGTGCAGGCGCTTCGCCGCGCGCCCGAAGTGCAGCTCCTCCGCGACGGCGAGGAACGCCTGGGCCTTGTGGACTTCCATCCGGCCAGACTATGGCGTGCTCAGGGACGAGCCGGACAAGCACGGACGAGCAGGGTGATGCGGGGCGGTGCGGGGGAGCAACACGGGTGCGGTTTCGTCGCAATTGTCATCTGTGGGGCTTGTCCGCCCGTCCGTGGCATGCTTCGTCTCGTTATGAGGTTCGTCATGCTCCGGAAACACACCGTGCCCGGTGCGGCAACACGGACTTCCTACAGTCGAAGCAGCACCGCTCGCCCCGCCCCCAAGGAGCAGCCCATGACCGAGCACGCCGGACCAGGATCCGCGCCCGTGGTGCCGCCCGCCCGGCGGCCGGTCCTCCGTGTGGTGGGCGGCACGGCCGTCGAGCCCGCCCGCACCGAGCCCGACCCGGCCGAGGCCGCGCGGGCGCGCGCCGCGGCCGCCAGGGCCGCCCACCCCTCCTCGGGTCTGGGCGTGCCGGGCTTCCAGCGCCCGCAGCCGGCCGAGGCCCCCGGCCAGGACGAGGCTCCGGCGACCCGGGCGGAGGACCCCGTGGTCGTCCCGACGGCGTCCCAGGAGGCCGGCGAGGCCGTGCGGCAGCCCGACGTCCCCGCCCTCGAGGGGCTCGGCCCGCACGTGGTCACGGGCCCGGTGCTCCTGCCGGCGGCCCGGCCCGGCGACGTGCTCAAGGTCGAGGTCCTCCAGGTCGAGGACCCGGAGGCGTCCCCCGGTCCGCTCGAGACCGGGTGCACCGCCTACCTGCCGGTCCGCGGGGACGGCGCCGCCTTCTGCCCCCGGGAGCTCCACCGGGCCCTCGGCGCGGCCGGGCAGCCCCTGCTCGGCACCTTCCGGGTGACCGTGTGCCGGACCGGCGCCCAGGGCGTGCCCGCCGTGGCGCACCGGCAGCCGTTCGCCGAGACCGACGAGCACTGGATCGTCGTCGGGTGCTCGGGGCCGGAGGACGCCGACGAGCGGACGTTCTGCCTGACCGCGGCCATGCACCGGGCCGTGAGCGCCGGGGTGGACTTCCTGGCGCGGGACCGCGGCATGGACCGGCCCATCGCCCAGGCCTATCTCTCGAGCGCCGCGGAGTTCGCGGTCACCCGGCTGGAGGACAGCTCCGCGGGCGCCCACGGCCGGATCCGCAAGGCCGACTTCGCCTGAGCGACCCGTTCGGAGCGGATCTCCCCGTATCCCACCGATCGATGTGCATTCGTAATCGTCATATTTCGCATGCAGGTCACCGGATACCCCCGGAACCCCCTACTGTGGGTGACGCAGGTCACGCGGGCGTCCGTGCGCGGTCCCGACAACGAGGTCGGGCTGTCGCCGCCGGTAGCACCACGGCCGGGGCGCCCGGTGACCTGTCCAAACCTTCTGCGATCCCGCACTGCTAGCCTCCCGGCATGATGTCGTCCTCACGGGCCGCCGCCCCCGCCACGTCCCTGCCGCGCACGATCGCCCGCGTGCTGCTCGGGCTCGTCCTGCTCGGCGCCGGGATCAGCCACCTCACCGTGGCCCGCCAGGAGTTCACGGCCCAGGTTCCCGAGTGGATGCCCGTGCCCGACGACGCCGTGGTGCTCGGCTCCGGGGTGGTGGAGATCGTGCTCGGCGCCGCGCTCGTGGTCCTGCCCCGGCGGCGGGTGCTGCTCGGGTGGCTCGCCGCGGCGTTCTTCGTGGCCGTGTTCCCGGGCAACGTCTCGCAGTACCTCACGCGCACCGACGCCTTCGGCCTGGACACCGACCGTGCCCGGGCCGTGCGCCTGCTGTTCCAGCCGCTGCTCGTGCTCTGGGCCCTGTGGTCCACCGGGGCGTGGCGGTCGTGGCGCCGCGCCCGCCGGGATCAGTCCTCGCGCCGGACGTAACGGTCCCGCACCCGCCGGTACAGGGCGAACGTGCCGAGGTAGGCGAGGGCCGCGAGCACCACGGAGGGCAGCCACTCCTGGGCGTCCAGGGAGGTCAGCAGCACCCCGGCCGAGGTCAGCACCAGGGCCAGGACGAGCAGGCTCGCGACGATCGACTTCACGGGCGTCCTTCCGGTGCACGGGACGTGGGGGTCCTCCCAGCGTAACGGCCCGGTTCCGCCGACCGTGGCGCTCAGCAGGCCGCGGCGAACGCGGAGCCGGCCCCGCCGCGGGACTCCGCGGGGAGGTCGCCCAGGTGCAGCAGGTCCAGCACGTCCGCCTCCTCGAGGGCGGTCTCGCGGGCCAGGAGAGGGATCGGCACGTCGTGGCCCACAGCCAGGCGGAGCTCGTCGCGCAGCTCCTCGACGGCCTGGTCGAGGCGCCAGCGCTCGGCCTCGAGGCCGGACTCGAAGGCGCAGAGGCGCTGCGCCTGCTCCTCGGCGTCGCGGAAGGCGAGGGACCCGGAGTCCGCCAGGGCCTGGTCGAAGGACCACTCGGCCGTCTCGACCCGCCCGGCCGCGGCCAGGACCCGCCGGGTGAAGAACGGGCGGAACAGCATCGTCTCGCCGTCGGGGACGATCGAGTCGGCCGCGCCGACGGCCAGCGGCGTCTCCTGCAGGAAGCCGCAGCTGCAGGCGTGGATCCGTCGGCCGTCGATCGCGGCCTGGGCCACCGCGTGGTTGACGCGGTCCTGCACCTCGGCGAAGTCGAGGGTGCGCACCGTCATGGGCCGGCCGCAGTGGACCGGAACCCGCGCGGCGGAGCCGGGATCCCGACCGATCGTCCGGAGGGTGGAGGGATCAGCCTTCTCGTCGGTGGACCCGGGGTGCTGCTGCTGGCTCATCTGTCGACCTTCCTCACGTACCCTGCTGCGTTCCTCTGCCTCTGCACACGGATCCTCGCGAAAACCGCACGGTTCTCATCGAACAGCAGTATCACTAGATTGTCTAGTTATTAGCCTTCCTTGTTTTCAGCTCGCTACACTGTGGGCATGAGCGCACACCCCGAGATGTCCTCCGGCTACTGGTACGCCACCGGCGGCCGGCGTCCGCCGGCGCTGCAGGTGCTCGAGGCCCTGCGGGCCTACCGCACGGCCGAGTCGGCCATGCGCCTCCGGACCCGTGAGTCCATGGGCATGGGGGAGAGGGATGTGCTGGCCCTGCGCTACCTGCTCGAGGCGGACCGGGCCGGGACCCCCCTGAGCCCGCGGGACCTGGCGCGCAAGCTGGGCATCTCCTCGGCCTCCACCACCACGCTGCTGGACCGGCTGTCCCGCAGCGGCCACGTGGCGCGGCGCCCCCACCCCACGGACCGGCGGGCGCTGGTGATCGTGGCCACCGACGAGGCCGACTGCGAGGTCCGCTCCACCCTGGGGGGCATGCACGAGCGCATGATGAACGCCGCGCGCGCACTGACCGCCGAGGAGGCCGCCACCGTGACCGCCTTCCTGCACGCGATGGCCGAGGCGCTCGAGGCCACCGACGAGGAGCAGCTTCAGGAGCAGACCGAGGACCGGCGGCATCCGGCCCCGGACCACGGGGCCGCCTGAGCCGCCGCGGCCCTCCCTCCGGGACGCCACCGGCGGGTCGCAGCGGCCCCTGATGGTGAGGCCCCGGCAGAAAGGCCCCCGGCAGAGGACGCCGGGGCACGAAAGGAGATCCCGATGGGACTCGACGACAAGATCCGCAACGCGACCGACAAGGCGGTCGGCTCGGCCAAGGAGTCGGTCGGTGACGCCACCGACAACCGCGACCTGCAGGCCGAGGGCCGGGCGCAGAAGACGGCCGGGCGCACGAGGCAGGCCGGCGAGCACCTCAAGGACGCCGCCCGGAACGTCGGCGACGGCCTGAGGCGCTGAGGCGACGAGTGCGCCCCCGGCCCGGGAGAGGGTGGGGGCGCACCGCTGCGCCGCGGCGCACCGTGCAGATCGGACCCGTCCGGGCATGGGCCGGCGATCTGCGGCACCGGGGTGTGAGCCAGCGCCGGGAAATAACCTACCAGTTGGTAGAGATTTCCGGAATCCTCCCGGGAAGGGGATCGTCCCAGGTGGGCGTCACCTCGGGGGACGACGCCGGTCCTCGTCCTCCGAGCGGAGGGCGGGGGCCGGCGTCGTCGTGCCGGGAGGTCCGGCGGACCCGTCAGTGGGTCGGGAAGCCCAGGTTGATCTGGGACTCCGAGGGCTCGGGCCAGCGGGTGGTCACGAGCTTGCGGCGGGTGTAGAAGTTGAACGACTCCGGCCCGTACATGTGGGTGTCGCCGAACAGGGAGTTCTTCCAGCCGCCGAAGGAGAACGCCCCGATCGGCACCGGGATCGGGACGTTGACCCCGACCATGCCGACCTCGATCTCGAACTCGAACTGCCTGGCCGTCTTGCCGTCACGGGTGAACACCGCGACCCCGTTGGCGAACTGGTTGGTGTTGATCAGCGCCACGGCCGCCTCGTAGGTGTCCACCCGCACCACCGACAGGACGGGGCCGAAGATCTCCTCGTCGTAGACCTTCATGCCGGGCCTGACGTGGTCCAGCAGCGACACCCCGGTGAAGAACCCCTCGCCGTCGAACTCCTGCTGGGTGCCGTCGACGACGACGGAGGCGCCCTCCGCGGCCGCTCCCGTCACGTAGCCGTTGACCCGTTCCAGGGCCTGGGCGGTGATGAGCGGGCCCATCTCCGAGGCCGGATCGGTGCCGTCGCCGATGGTCAGTCCCGCGATCCGGTCCTTCAGCCGCTCGATCAGCGGGTCGGCGACGTCCCCGACCGTGACCAGCACCGAAACTGCCATGCAGCGCTCGCCGGCGGAGCCGTAGGCGGCCGAGATCGCCGCGTCCGCGGCCCCGTCCAGGTCGGCGTCGGGCATGACCACCATGTGGTTCTTCGCCCCGCCCAGGGCCTGGACGCGCTTGCCGTTGACCGCGGAGGTCTCGTAGATGTACTTCGCGATCGGGGTGGAGCCCACGAAGGACACGGCCTTGACCAGCGGGTTGGTCAGCAGCTCGTCCACGGCCACCTTGTCCCCGTGCACCACGTTGAGCACCCCGTCCGGCAGCCCGGCCTCGGCGAAGGCCTCGGCGATCCACACCGCCGCCGAGGGGTCCCGCTCGGACGGCTTGAGGATCACGGTGTTGCCGGCGGCGATCGCGGTGGTGATCATCCACAGCGGGACCATGGCCGGGAAGTTGAACGGGGTGATGCACGCGACCACGCCCACGGGCTGGCGGGTCTGGTGGACGTCCACCCCGGTGGCGGCCTGTTCGAGGAACTCGCCCTTCATGTGGTGCATCAGCCCCGCGCAGAACTGCACGTTCTCCAGCCCGCGGGCGACCTCCCCGGCCGCGTCCGAGAGGACCTTGCCGTGCTCGGCGGTGATGATCGCGGCCAGCTCCGGGGTGCGCTCCCGGATGATGTTCTCGACCTTGAACATGATGGCCGAGCGCTTGGACATCCCGGTGGCCCGCCAGGCGGGCAGGGCGAGCTCGGCGGCCTCCACGGCGGTGGCGACCTCCTCGGCGGAGGCCAGCAGCACCTGCTTGGCCACCTGGCCGGTCGCGGGGTTGTAGACGTCGGCGGTGCGCTCGGACCCGCCGCGGCGGGCCCCGTCGATGAAGTGCTCGATGATCTTCCCCGCGCCCCGCGGGTCCTGGGCGCCCTGCTCGGCGTCCTGCTGCGCGCGGGTCTCGGCGTTCTGCTTGCTGTCCTGCATGGTGTTCTCCTCGATGATGGTGGTTGCGGCGCCGCTCAGGCCTGGTCCGGGTTCCAGCCCGGGATCTTCCCGTCCGGCGCGGCGTACTTGGTGATGAGGGAGCAGTCCTTGTCCCCGAGGCCCTCGTCGATGAGCTGTTGCAGCTTCTCGGCCACGAGCTCCGCGGCGGGCAGCTGCACGCCGGTCTGCTCGCCGGCCATGAGCGCCAGGCCGGCGTCCTTGGCGGCCAGGGTGGCGCTGAAGGTGGCCTCGAAGCCGTTGTTGGCTGCGGCGGAGTCCACGATCCCGGGCACCGGGTACCAGGTCTGCAGCGCCCAGGAGTTGCCGGAGGACACCGAGGCGATGTCCCAGAACACCTGGGGGTCCAGGCCCAGCCGGTCGGCCAGCACGGAGCCCTCGGCGCAGGCCTCGAGGCAGATGAACAGCATCATGTTGTTGACGATCTTCGCGGCCTGGCCCGTGCCGGCGTGGCCCGTGGCCACGATCTTGCGGGCCATGGGCTCGATGAACGTCCGGGCCTGCTCGACGACCTCGGGCTTCCCGCCGACCATGAAGGTCAGGGTGGCCGCGGCCGCGCCGCTGATCCCGCCGGAGACCGGCGCGTCCACGAAGCGGAAGCCGGCCTCCTCGGCGGCCCGGTGGAGGAGCTCGGCGGTCTCCACATCGATCGTGGAGCTGTCGATGAGCAGCGCGTCCTTCGGCGCGAGCGCGATGACGCCGCTGTCGCCGAGGTAGACGGCGCGGGCGTGGTCGCCCTTGGGGAGCATCGTGAACACGACCTCGGCGCCCTGCAGCGCCTCCTCCAGCGTGTCGAAGGTCTGCACGCCGTGGTCGCGGGCGGCCGCCATGGCCTCGGCGCTGACGTCGTGGCCGCGGACGTCGTGGCCCGCCTTGACGAGGTTGCCGGACATCGGATTGCCCATGTGGCCGAGGCCGATCCAGGTGATGGTGGTCATCGGGGAGTCCCTTCTGCAAGGTCTAGAACTGCGGGGTGTCGAAATACGGGATGTCGAAGTGCGAGGTGCCGGACAACGGGGTGTCCCAGGGCGGGGGTCATGCACAGCGCGCCCCAGCGGCGGACCGGGGAACCGGTCCGCCGCTGGGGCGCGGGCGGGTGCTGATGCGGATCAGGAGATCCGGTCCCGGGCGGCCTTCTCCTCGGAGAGCCGGCGCCGGTCCTCGGCGTCGATGTCCTGGAGGGAGATGCCCTTGGTCTCGCGCAGCGTCGCCACCGCGAACAGGGTGATGAGGCAGGCGATCGCGATGTAGATGGCGATCGGCACCCAGGAGTTGAACTCGCGCAGCAGGGCGGTCGCGATGATCGGGGCCAGCGAGCCGGCCACGATCGAGGTCACCTGGTAGCCCAGCGAGACGCCCGAGTAGCGCATCCGGGTGGGGAACATCTCGGCCATGATCGCCGGCTGCCCGGCGTACATGAGCGCGTGGATCATCAGGCCGAGGGTGATGGCCGCCAGGATGATGAAGCTGTTGTCCGTGTTGAACATCGGGAACGCGACGAAGGCCCAGAAGATGCCCAGCGTGGCGCCCGCGGCGTACATCGGGCGGCGGCCCACCTTGTCGGTGGCCCGTCCGACGAGCGGCACGCAGATCGCGTGGATGACGTGGGCGATCAGCAGCAGGAGCAGGATCCGGCTGGTGTCCACGTCCCGCTGGGTGGACAGGTAGGTGATCGAGAAGGTCACCACCACGTAGTAGAGGATGTTCTCCGCGAAGCGCAGGCCCATGGCGCCGAAGACGCCGCGGGGGTAGCGGCGGAAGACCTCGCCCACGCCGTAGGCGGCGGACTTCTCCTCGAGGACCTCCTGCTGGGCCTCCTTGAAGATCGCGGCGTCCGTGACGTGCGTGCGGATGTAGTAGCCGATGGCCACGATGACGATCGACAGCCAGAAGCCCACGCGCCAGCCCCAGGAGAGGAAGGCCTCCTCGGAGAGGGTGAAGGACAGGGTGAGCAGCACGACGGTGGCCAGCAGGTTGCCCAGCGGCACGGCGGCCTGGGGCCAGCTGGACCAGAAGCCGCGCTCCTTGTTGGGGGAGTGCTCGGCCACGAGCAGGACGGCGCCGCCCCACTCACCGCCCACCGCGAAGCCCTGCACGAAGCGCAGCACCACCAGCATGGCGGGGGCCCAGTAGCCGACCTGTTCGTAGCCGGGCAGGCAGCCCATCAGGAACGTGGCGGCGCCGACCATGACGATCGAAATCTGCAGCAGGTGCTTGCGCCCGTACTTGTCGCCGAAGTGGCCGAAGACGATGCCGCCCAGGGGGCGGGCGATGAAGCCGACGGCGTAGATCAGGAAGGCCTTGAGGATGCCGTCCAGCGGGTTGCCGGTGTCCACGAAGAACAGCTGGCCGAAGACCAGGGTGGACGCGGTGGCGAAGAGGAAGAACTCGTACCACTCCACGACCGTGCCGGCCATCGAGGCCGCCACGACCTTCTTCAATCCGCCCCGGTTCTCGGCGGAGTCGTTCGGGTCCGCCGAGGCGGCGACCCTGTCCTCAGTACTCATGGAGTTCTCCTCTTGCTGGGGAAACGGTGACTGTAGTCACATTGTTTGCCTACAGTGTGCGGACATGTGTTGCGCTTCACAATGACCATGCGCTCGCGGCACCTGTGCAAAAATGCACATGCCGCCCGATCACGTGCGTTCCCCCGGGCCGGTCCAGCCATCCGGAGGTGTTGCCCCTTGTCGCACGGTGCCGACGACCTCCTGCTCCTGCTCGCGGTCATCCGCCACGGCTCCTACGCCGGCGCCGCCGCCGACCTCGGGCTCAGTCACACGACCGTGTCCCGGCGGATGGCCGCGCTCGAGAAGACCGTGGGCGCCCGGCTGCTCGTGCGCACCGGCGAGATGTGGGAGCCCAGCGAGCTCGGCCGGAAGTTCGTGGCCGCCGGCGAGGAGATCGAGGCCGCGATGGGCACCCTCCCGCTCGGGGCGGGCGGACGCGCCAACACCATCAACGGCGTGGTCCGGGCCCTGGCCCCGGACGGCTTCGGCGGCGTGGTGATGGGCGCGGCCATGCGGCGGCTGATCGAGGAGCACCCCGGGGTGCGGCTGGAGATGATCAACGCGGCCCGGCGGGCGCAGACCAACCCGGTGGGCATCGACCTGGAGGTGGTCGTCGGGCGCCCGGAGGTCTCGCGGAAGGAGGCCTTCCACCTGGCCGACTACTCCCTCGGGGTCTACGCCTCGCGGGACTACCTCGCCGCCCACCCGCCCGTCCGCACCGCCGACCAGGTGCAGGAGCACCCGCTCATCTACTTCGTGGAGTCGATGCAGGACGTCGCGGAGCTGGACATCCCTCGCCGGCGGTTCCCGCGGATGCGCCAGGGAGTGGGGGCGACGTCCTCGGTGGTGCACGTGGAGCTCACCCGGGCGGGCGCCGGCATCGGGCTGCTGCCCTGCTATCTCGCCGAGCGGGCCGGGGACCTGGTGCGGCTCTTCCCCGAGGAGCTGTGGTTCCCGGTGGAGTACTGGATGGTCTCGCGCGCCGACCTGCTGCGCCGGCCGGCCGTGCAGACGGTCGTGACCGCGATCCGCGCGGCCGTGGCCGACATGAAGGAGGAGCTCGTCGCCGCCCCGCGGTGAGCGCGGCGCGGTGAGCGCGGCGCGGCGATCACGGCGCGGGCCGGGACGATGCGCCCTGTGGGTGCCGCTGCCTGCAGCGCTCCCCCGGGGAGGTCAGCCGATGAGCATGCCCGCGATCGCGGCGCTCATGAGGTTGGCGAGCGTCCCGCCGAGCACCGCCCGCAGGCCGAGCTGGGCGATGTCCCGGCGGCGGCTCGGGGCGATGCCACCGAGTCCGCCGAGGAGGATCGCCAGGGAGCCGAAGTTCGCGAACCCGGTCAGCGCGAAGGTGACGATGGCCTGGGTCTTGGCGGAGTAGTTCTCGATCTGCGGCGCGAAGTCGGCGAACGCGACGAACTCGTTGAGCACGAGCTTCTGCCCGAGGAAGCTGCCGGCGTCGACGGCCTCGGCCCAGGGCACCCCGACGGCGAACATCACCGGCGCGAAGACGTACCCGAAGAGCTGCTCGAGGGTGAGGTCGCCCAACCCGAACAGGCCGCCGACCGAGCCGAGGATGATGTTGATGAGCGCGATGAGCGAGATGAAGGCGATGAGCATCGCACCGACGTTGAGGGCCAGGCTCAGGCCGTCGGACGCGCCGCGGGCGGCGGCGTCGATGACGTTGGCCGGCGCCTCGTCCTCGGCGACGGGGTCGCCCGCCGCGTCCGTCGCCGACACCCCCTCCGGATCGGCGGACCGGGCGACGTCATCGGCGCGGACGGGGTCGCCGTCGCTCCCGCCCGCGGCCCGGGCGTCCTGCCGGCGGGCGATCTCGAGAGCCGCGTGCGACGTCGCCCCGCGCCGGGCGCCCCTGGCGAGCCACCGTCGCGCGTCGCGGCGCTCCTCCTTCGGCTCGTCCTGCGCCGGGTCACCGGTGCCCTGACCGGTGCTCGCCGGGCCGCCGGCCACGCCGGGGCTGCGCGCGGGCGCCGGTGCCTCCTCCAGCGCCCCGGAGGGGACGAGGAGCTTGGCCATGAGCAGCGCGGCCGGCGCCGCCATGAACGAGGCGGCGATGAGGTACTCGAGCGGTGCACCGAGCAGGGAGTAGCCCACGAGCACCGAGCCGGCCACGGTCGCCAGCCCGCCGCACATGACGGCGAAGAGCTCGGACCGCGTCATCCTGGCCACGTAGGGCCGGATGACCAGCGGCGCCTCGGTCTGCCCGACGAAGATGTTGGCGGCCGCGTTCATCGACTCCGGCGTCGTCGTGCCCAGGAGCTTCGCCAGTCCGCCGCCGATGATCTTCACGACCCACTGCAGGACGCCCAGGTAGTACAGCACCGACGTCAGGGCCGCGAAGAACACGATGACCGGCAGCACCTGGAAGGCGAAGACCGCCCCCTCCTCGGGCAGGACCGGGCCGAAGAGGAAGTCGATGCCGGCGGCGGAGGAGTTGATGACGGCCTGGACGGCCATGGTGATGGTCTCGAGCACGGCGCGACCGGCCGGGACGTAGAGCACGAGCACGCCGAAGGTCACCTGGAGGGCCAGCGCCAGGGCGACGGTCCGGAGCCGGATCCTGCGGCGGTCCACCGAGAACAGGAGCGCGATGGCGAGGAGCACGATCATCCCGCCGATGCCCCAGAGCACGTCGACCATGTGCGTTGTCCTTCCGTCGAGTGTGCCCAGGCTGCCGGCCATGACGTCGGTGCGGAGACTGCCCCGTCCGAACGGCGACCCCGGCGTGGTACGGGGTACTCTAGCCCGAGCGCTGGGAGGTCCCTTTCACCGACCGAGCCGAATCATCGACCGACCCGGAGGGGGAGAGCGATGGCCGATCCGGAGGCCCGGCCCTTCTACCTGGACTGCGACACCGGCATCGACGACGCCCTCGCCCTGACCTACCTGACGGCCATCCCCTCGGTCGACCTGCGGGGCATCGGCACCGTCAGCGGCAACACCGACGCCGTCACCGCTGCCCGCAACACCGTGGATCTGCTGGCCCTGCTGGGCCGGGCCGACATCCCGGTCGCGGTCGGCGCCCAGCACCCCCTCGGGGGCCGGTTCGACGGAGGCAGCCCGGCGGTGCACGGCGCCGACGGCATCGGGGACGTGCAGCTGCCGAGGGCGGCCGCTGCGCCGGTGACCGAGCCGGCTGATGCGATGCTGGGCCGGCTCGCCCGCGAACACCCGGGCGAGCTCCACGTGGTGGCCGTCGGCCCGTTGACCAATCTCGCCCGCGCCCTGCGGCGGGATCCCGTCCTGCCCGAGCTGGTGGCCGGCGTCACCGTCATGGGCGGTGCCGCCCTGGTCCCCGGCAACCGGACGCCGGTGGCCGAGGCCAACATCCTGCACGACCCCGAAGCGGCCGCCGAGGTCCTCGCCGCCGCGTGGGACGTGACTCTGGTGCCCCTGGACGTCACCATGGTCCATCTCCTGGACGAGGACCGGCGAGAGCAGATCGCCGCCATCGACCATCCGGTGATGCCTCCGCTGGCCGCGATGCTCGAGCACTACGCCGGCTACTACGCCGAGATCGTCGGCCGGCCGTCCTCCGCCCTGCACGACCCGCTGGCCGCAGCGGTGGCCGCCGGCACCGTCCCACTCGGCCTCGCCCCGACGGTCCGGGTCCAGGTCGACACGACCGACGGTCCCGGGCGCGGCCAGACGCTCTGCGACATGCGCGGCCGCTACGCCGGCTACCCCGCTCGCACCGGAGGCCGGTGCCGGGTGGTGCTCGAGCTGGCCGAGGACTTCGCGCCGCACCTCCTGAGCACGTTCCGCCGGCTCGGCCCGTCCGCACCGGCGGAGTCCCCCCGGCCGGCGCTCACGGTGGTGGGCAGCATCAACATCGACCTGACGGCCGTGTGCGAGCGGCTGCCCACTCCTGGAGAGACCGTCGGCGGCGCGACCCTGCAGCGGCAGCCGGGGGGCAAGGGCGCCAACCAGGCCGTCGCAGCCGCGCGCCTCGCCGGTCGCGCACGGATGATCGGCGCCGTCGGCGAGGACCCGGACGGCGACGTGGTCCTCCGCGGCATGGCCGCCGCCGGGGTCGACACCACCGGAGTCGGACGCGTGCCGGCGCCGACCGGCACCGCCCTCATCGCCGTGGACCGCGACGGGGAGAACACGATCGTCGTCTGCACCGGTGCCAACGCCGAGGTGTCCGTCGAGGACGTCGACTTCGCGCCGGAGGACGTGGTGCTCTGCCAGCTGGAGATCGAGCTCGGCACCGTGCGCGAGACCGCCCGGCGGACCACGGGCTTCTTCGCCCTGAACGCCGCCCCGGCCATGCCCCTCCCGGCTGATCTGGTGGACCGGTGCGACCTGATCGTCGTCAACGAGACCGAGTACGCCCTCATCCCCGAGCTCGCCGACGCCAAGCTGGTCGCGGTGACCTACGGCGCCGAGGGCTCCGCCCTCTACGAGCACGGGCGAGAAGTCGCTTCTGCCCCCGCCGACGAGGTGGCCGTGGTCAGCACGGTCGGCGCCGGTGACGCGTTCTGCGCCGCGCTGGTGCTGGCCCTCACATCCGGGCTCGACCACGGGACGGCGCTTCGCGCCGCCAACGCAGTGGGCGCCCATGCCGCCGGCGACCCCTCCTCGCAACCGGACCTCTTCCCGCTGGCGCACTATCTGCCGCCCCCGCGAGACGCCGGCAGCACCCCGGCGCCCGGAGAAGCCTGACCTCCCGCGGAGCCGTCCGCCCGCCGGGAGAGGCCGGCCAGAGGCTGTGGGCCCTCGCCACGACGAACCGACCGCCGCCCCGGACGCCACCGCGCGGTGTCCTCCCGGGCCGGACTCAGTGGCAGGTGCTGCCGCCGTGCTCCTCGCCGTCGGTGCAGCAGTGCCCGGGCGCGGGCGCGGGGACGTCCAGCACCGGCGAGCGGTCGAAGAAGCCCTCCGGGCGCAGCCGGAACCCGACGGTGTCCACCGGCATGATCGGCCAGTCCTCGACCCGCGGGAAGTGGGTCAGTCCGAAGGTGTGCCAGACGACGATGTCCTCGCCGTCGACGCTGCGGTCCCGGCCGGTCCACTCCGGCAGCCCGCCGTCACCGCTGTGCTGGTTCGGGAAGTCGCCGGTCGGGTACCGCTCGGCCTCGTCGTACGGCGTCACCCACAGCGCCTTGGTCGCGAAGGTGGCCCGGCGGTGGATCGGGGAGCCCTCGGCGGCCAGCAGCGTGGGCATGCCCTCCGGGTGCAGCTTGTAGCCGACCGGCTCGCCGAGCCGGTTGTAGGACTCGGCGCTGGAGACCACCCAGGTGCGGCCCACGGACATGTCGGCGTCGCGCATCGCCTCCTGCTCGCTGGAGAGCACGGTGCGCCTGCGGGTGAAGGCGTTGCCGCGGGGATTGGACTCGGACACCGGCAGCCGGACCGCGTCCTCCTCCTCGACCCGGCACGGGTCGCCGTCGAGGGCGAAGTCCAGCCGGGCGGAGAAGAGGTGCTGGTGGAACGGCGCGCCCAGGCCCGGGGCGATCTCGGAGGCGTGGTCGGTGGGCCCGTCCGGCAGGGACGAGGTGAACACCACGCCGGTGGCCTTCGCCTCGAACTCGATGGTGCCGTCCAGGTACAGGTACCAGTAGAACCCGTAGTCGTAGTTGCCCACGGTGGTGAAGAAGGAGATCACCAGGCGGCGGTTGCGCCGGGTGTAGGCCACGCCGCTCCACAGGTCGGTGTGCTTGGCGAGGATCGACCAGTCCTCCTCGTGCATGCAGATGCCGTTCTTGATCTCGCGCGGCTCGCCCCGGCCGGTGACCACCACGGGGGACAGGTAGGTGATCTCGCCGAGGCAGTCGCAGCCCAGCTCCAGGGAGTTGGCCCACTGGCCGACGAGGTACTCGCCGGTGTCGAAGTAGTTCTGCCAGGACCGCACCGGGGAGGGGTCCCCGTAGGGGACCACCATCTCGGCGATCGCGGCCCGGTCGAGGATCCGCCGGGTCCTCCCGTCGTCGTCGAACGCGATGTTGTGCAGGACCAGCCCCTCGCGCATGTCGAACCCCACGTCCAGGCTCCACTTCTCCCACTCGACGTGGTTGCCGCCGGTGACGGTGAAGGACGGCCCCTCGGGCTGGGTGATCTCGATCGGCTTCTGGGTGGTGCGCAGCGGCCCGGTGAGCTCCGGGTCGGTGTAGTTGCCGTGCTCCTCGGGAACGCTCATGACGTCGATGTCCAGGACCTGGTCCACGGTGTGGTTGGTGACGTCCACGTAGGCCACCAGTCCGTCGACGGGGTGGGCCCAGGCCGAGTCCGCCTCGTGCTCCTGCAGGAAGGCCAGGCCGCGCAGGATGCGCCGGCCCTTCTCCTCCGGGTACTCGAAGACACCGGCCGACAGGGGCGCCACCCGCACCTGGGCCACGTCCAGGCCGCGGCGGTCCAGGGCGGCCAGCCACTCCCCGTTCGTGGACAGGATCTGCTCGACCATCTCGAACTCCTCCTCGAGCACGGGCAGCTCGCCGCTGACCTCGGTGTCGAGCTCCACGACGGACTCGATCTCCCGGTCGGTGGTGGAGACGACGACGTCCTTGGGCCGGCCGCCGTCGACGTCGAGCAGGAAGACGCGGAACCGCCGGTTCACGGGAGCGTCCGCCGGAGTGCCCCGGGCCGGCTCGACCAGTCCGAGGTAGGCCATGCGGGCGGACTCGGGGAAGTGCCCGGCCTCCTCCAGGACGGCGCGGACCGTGCTGATCTCCTCGGGGGTCTGCAGGGCGTAGGCGCCGATGTCGGCGGTGGTGCGGGTGTCGGCGAGAGGCATTCCGGGTCCTTCCGTGGGGCGCAGAGCACGGGCACGACGACGACGCCGTGCGGCGTGAGCTGCATCACTTTTAGATCTACCGTTGTAGAGAATAGGGTCGGCCGACCGGCCTGACAAGACCCCGTCCGGCCCCGGGCCCGGCGGCGGTGCCAAAATGGGACGTGCAGGGAAAGGAGCCCACCGGATGCCCAAGGTGGTGGATCACGAGGCGCGGCGCCGGGAGCTGGTCCGGGCGACCTGGCGCATCATCGCTCGGAACGGACTCTCGGGGGCGACGATGCGCCAGATCGCGGCCGAGGCCGGCTATGCCAACGGCGCGCTCAAGCCCTACTTCGCCACCAAGGCCGACCTGATCGAGGCCACCTACGCCTACGTCTTCGACCGCACGAACGACCGCGTCGCCAGGGCCGTCCTCGGCCTCACCGGGCTGGCGGCCCTCGAGGCCTTCTGCCGGCAGGTGCTCCCGCTGGACTCCGTGCGGCTGGACGAGGCGCACGTGGTGATCCCGTTCTGGCAGGAGGCGGCCCAGGACGCCGGCCGGGCCGAGCTCAACAACCGCTCCATGGCGCAGTGGCGGGCGTCGATGTCGGGCTGGCTGGTGCAGGCCCGGACCGCCGGTGACCTGGCCCACCGGGTCGACGTCCCGACCTCGGTGGAGGTCCTGCTGACCTTCCTGCTCGGTGCCCAGATCACCGCCGCGCTGGATCCGGAGATCGGCTCCCCCGACCGCCTGGAGCAGCAGCTGCTGGCCCAGCTGGAGCTGCTGCGGAAGCATCCTGACGGATCGGTGCCGGGCGCCGGCACCGGCTGACCCGACGCCCCGTGCGGAGGAGCCGGCCCGGCCCCTGGGCCCGGACTTCCGGGGCCGGCTCCGCGAACTACCCTGTGGGCATGACCTCGCACCCTCCTCGGCGGCCGGCGCCCTGGCAGCCCGACGCTCCTCCCGCGAACGTCCCCGGGGGGTCGGGCCGTCCCGCCCCGCACGCCGGGTGGCCGGGGGCGCCCGCCCCGTATCCGGCCCGTTCGGGAGGCGGCCTTCCGCCCGCCGGCGGTCCGGCGACGACGGCGCCGCTCACCCACTCGGAGTTCTACCGCACGCCCCGCAACCGCTGGTGGAAGGGGCTCGTCAGCATCCTGGTCCTCGGCGCGGCGATCATGCTGTTCTCGATCGTGCTGGCCCTCGGCGCCACGCTGGTCGACCTCCTCCTGGGCAACACGACGGCGGAGGAGCTCGCGAGCGGGCGGATCACCTTGACGCCGGTGCTGCTGCTGGCGACCAACCTGTCGCTGATCGCCTCGGCCGGCGTCGCCTTGCTCCTCCACCGGTACCTGCACCGGCAACCGGTCGGCACCCTGCACTCGGTGGCGGGCCGTTTCCGCCGGGACTGGCTCGCGCGCGTCTCCGTCGTCGTCGTCCCGCTGTTCCTGGCCTACGTGGCGGTCGTGGTGCTGATCGAGGGGCCGGGTCCGCTCGCCCTGGACGCGACCGCCTGGGCCTTCTTCGCCGTGGTCCTGCTGACGACACCCCTGCAGGCGGCGTCCGAGGAGTACATCTTCCGCGGCGTGATCCAGCGGGCGGCCGGCTCGTGGGTCCCCGGGGCCGTCCCGGCCCTGGTGCTCGGCACCCTGGTGAGCGCGGTGATGTTCTCCATCGCGCACTTCGCCACGGACGGGTGGCTGATCGCCTACTACCTGGTCTTCGGGATCGCGATGTCGTTGCTCACCCAGATCACGGGCGGGCTCGAGGCGGCCGTGCTGGTGCACGCGGCCAACAACGTGCTGCTGTTCCTCGTGTCCGCGGCCACGGGCATGATGACCGAGGGGATGGACCGCTCCGCCGGTGTGGGCGGCCCGTTCATGCTGGGGCCGATGCTCGTCATCGCCGCCTTCACCACGGTCATGATCCTGCTCGCCCGGCGGCGGGGCCTGCAGCGCCGGGCCGTTCCGCCGGCGACCGCCTGAAACCGTTCCGCTCATCAGCGCGGGGGTGGGCTGAGCTGCGCCGTCGGGCAGGGAACGGACAGCGCTACTGGGCGGCGTCCTCGCCGGCCCAGGCCTCCGCGTAGAACTGCGCGGACCGCGAGTCCAGCAGCTTCGTGTAGAGAGCCGGCTCCAGCGCCTGCGCCGACCCCTCCGGGACCGTCGGGGCGAAGGCGGACACGCCCAGCCCGGCTGCATCATCCCGCAGGGTCAGGCCGGCGGCCTCCAGGATCGTGGGGTACAGGTTCAGCTGGTCCACGCGGGGGCGCAGCTCGCTGCTCCCGTCCTCGCCCGGGACCCAGATCCGGTTGAAGATGGTGCGGTTCTCGTGGTGGTCCAGCTGCTCGTGGAAGGCGTCGCCGGCGCTCATGTGCTTGAGGTGGTCGCCCATGATCACCACGGCGGTGTCCTCGAGGTAGCCCTTCTCCTCCATGTGCTCCACGAACCCGGCCACCTGGGTCAGGGAGCAGAAGAACGCGGAGGTGACCACGTTCTGCGTGTCCACGGTGCAGTAGTCGTAGATGTGCACCGGCTCGTGGGTGTCCAGCGTCAGCACGGAGAGGTTGAACGGCCGGCCGGTCCGCTCCGCCTCGGCGTGCAGCTCGTCGATCTCGTCCTTGGCGTGGGCCATGAGGCGCTCGTCGCTCAGGCCCCAGTCGCCGCGGAAGTTCCGCTCCGGTTCGCCGGCGGCGCGCCAGTCGGAGAGGTCCTTCACCTCGGAGTAGCCGTGGTTGTCCAGGAAGGTGTCCTTCGCGGCGAAGGAGGCGTTGGCACCGCCCAGGAAGACGTTCTGGTAGCCGTGCTCGTCCAGGACGTCGCCCAGGCAGGTGATCCCTCCCAGGTAGGTGTCGGCGGCGCCGCCGAGGTCGTTGAGGGCGCCGCTGCCCGCGGAGGAGCCCAGGCCCTTCAGCGGGACGCCGCACTGCGTGGAGACGAGACCGGCCATGGTCCAGCCCCCACCCTGGTACTGCTGGAAATCGTCCACGCTCTGCCAGCCGTCCGAGGCCTCGGTGACCTCCTTCAGCGGAACGAACGCGTCCTTCTCGAAGTGCTGGTCGTTCGCGAGGGTGGCCTCGCCGGACTCGAGGTAGATCAGCACCAGGTTGCGCTTGTCCTGGTCACTGGTGACGGTCGGCTCCACGTAGTAGTCGCCGAGGTCGTACTCGGAGTTCCCCGACCTGATGTAGTCCCCCACGCCCACCGTGGTGGCGAAGGCCGTGGTGCCGCCGACGACCACCGCGCCCACCAGGGCGGTGGAGACGGTGCGCATGGCCCACTGCGGGCGGCGAGGACGCATGTCGTCGCCATGGTGGCCGCGCTTGCGGCGTCGGAGGTGCTGCCACAGGGCGATCCCGGCGGTGATGAGCAGGGGCAGGACGCCGATCCCCAAGATGCCGATCCACACGATCGGTCCGCCCCCGCCGTCGAGCTCCACGGAGACGAGGTGCAGGAGCATCTGGCCCACGGAGATCTCGCCCCAGAAGTAACGGATGCCGGCGGCGGCGATGAGCAGCGCGAGCCCCGCCCAGATCAGGACGTAGACCAGCAGGTGTCCCGCGACAGCGCCGACCCGTCGGATCACGTGAAGACTCCGGCCAGACATGGCACCACCTCGCGTTCCTGACGCCCGCGTGTCCGCCGAACACCCTTGACATCCCGCCCCGTATCGGGCTCATAGAAGACTAGTACCGATACGTTACCCGTTCAACAGTGGTTAACCACTGAGTAGCAAATTGTTCACCTCAGCGCGGTCCGCGTGGCCGTCGCTCCGGCGCCGAGCCCCTGGCGGGTGCCGAGGGCCACCGCGGGGCGCGCCCGACGTCGGGGACCGCTGCGCCGGTCGGTCCCGCCGACGACCGCCTGAGGCTTCGGCGGGCGACTCGGACGTACGGCCGGGTGATCCGTTCCACGGCGTGCCCGGCGGGGTCGCTGATCACAGCCGGCCGCTGTTGATCCGCCGGAGGCGCCGGGTCAGGAAGAAGCCGTCCAGCAGGGACCAGAGGCCGAACCCGCCGAGCGTGAGGGTCATGGCGACGCCCTTCTTCCAGTCCCCGATGTAGTAGCGGTGCAGTCCTAGCCAGCCGAAGAAGATCCAGAGCAACCAGGCATCGGTCGGATTCCGGTAGCCGCGCTGCTGGCGAGGCGTTCTGCTCCCCGCACGGGGCGCACCGATGATCGGGGTGCTGTTGATCAATTCGGGTCCTCGTTCCGATGGTCGGTGGGCAGCTCCTGGTCCGGGCAGGCCGACAGGACGCCGGCCATGACCGCCTTCTCCGCGGAAGTCACCTGCAGCCGGTACTTGGCCTTCACGGCGATCTGGGTGGCCACGTACTCGCAGTGGACGGACTCCTCCGGCGGCAGCCACGAGTCGGCCGGGGAGTCGGACTTCGACGCGTTGACGGAGCCGCCCACGGCCAGCAGGTTCAGCGGGTCGTTGTAGAACGCCACCCGATCGGTCTGGGAGAGGCTGTGCGCCCCGGAGGCCCAGGCGTTGCCGGCGGCCACCACATGGTCGATCTGCACGTCCGAGGAGGTGGTGACCCCACGGGTGAAGCGGACGAGGTCGCCGGTGTAGGGGTCGTCCAGCATCCCCGACGTCACCCGGCACCCGTCGTCGGACTCCACCTCGGTCAGGTCCCGGGCGAGGATCTCGTCGCGCGTGTCCACGCAGTTCCCATCGGTGTCGGCCCAGTCGCCGAACCGGGCACGGCGGTCGTAGCCGGACATGGAGCCACGGGCGGCCACCTCCAGGTCCTCCAGGGCGGTCAGCGCTTCCGACGACGAGCCCCAGCTCTCCGTGGGTTCCGGCGAGGCGGTGACCATCCTGTCCTCGGTCCTGGAGGGAGAGGGCGTCGGCGTCGTGGTGCCGGCTTCGGCCGCCGGCGGCAGCGCGGACGACTCGGCGACCAGTGCCGAGGGCGCCACCGCGAAGGCGAGGGCCAGCACACTGCCCACCATGGTCAGGTGCGCGGGCACGGCCAGGAGCCACCTGCCGGTCCGGAACCCGTGATGGGAGGTGAAGGCCGTGCGCCCCGGATCAGGTGACGGCTGACAGGTGCTGTTCATGGTTCTCCTGGGGGAGACGAAAGTTCCGGGGGGCATGTCGGCGGGCGCAGGTCCCTGGACCTCGGCATGGTCCTGACGAGCTCAGGCCTGCCGGGGTCACCGTCCGAGGTCCTCGGCCGCGGCGTCCCAGGCGGCGTGGGCGTCCCGGGTCCTGGTGGGCCGGTAGGTGTTCCGCAGCTGGTCGAACGCGGCGTTGCGCTGCTGAGCCAGGAACGCCGCAGAGCCCTTCGTGGCGGCGTCCTGGCGGACCCGGTCCCGGGCGGCAGTGATGGTCTCCATGATCCGCTCCGCGGCCTCGGTGCCACCCTGGAGGTAGGCTTCGCGCACTTCTCGGTCCTCGTGGAAGAGGTACTGCTCGCTCGTCTGACCCCGGGCGGCGTCGAACGGGCTGTCCGCCAGGTCGGAGACCATGGCGGCCATCCAGTCCAGGCGGGCATCGACCTTCTGGCGCCAGGCGGGCGCGACAGCCAGAGGCCGCACGGCCCAGACGTCGGCACCGTGCTCGCGGAACTGGTCGACGCTCCAGTCGGCCCTCGGCACCATGGCCAGCGTTCTGGACAGCGACGAGAGCTCACTGATGGTCTTCTGCGTGCTTCCGGGTCGGAGGTGCCACTGGAGCCACGCCTTGCGCATGTCCTCCGCGCCCGTGCGCCGGGCAGCCGCAACGACCCTGTGCTCGGGCCGCCGCGACGGAGGGTGCGCCGGTGCGTGGAGCATTCTCCGCGCGGAGGTGGTCACGGCACTGCCCAGGACGAAGACCAGCCGAAGGGACAGGACGATCAGGCCCAGGGCGGCGAAGAGGATACCCACGGGCTGGATGAGCGGCAGGAGCTCCAGGAGGAGCTGGGGCGGCGAGACGGTGGTGGTCAAAACGGATCCCCCCGGAAGAATGCAGTTGCTTAAGCAACAATGCTATCCGCACTCTTCCGGACACGGTCTGGGGCGCTGTCACAGAACGCACAGAACGCATAGAGCGGGCAGCGAGGCGGTCGCCGTCCGCGCTCCGCCCGGACAGGGCGACGGCCCGCGATCCGACCGGTGCCCAGCATGGGGGCACGGCCGGCTCACGGGCCGTCTCGGAGAAGTCCCCGGGGGCTACCGGGTTCTCGGGTGAGCGGTCAGCGCACGGCCTTGTTGCGCCCGGCCACGCCCTCGGCCACGCCGATCAGCAGCACCGCGGCGACGACGGCCACGACGAAGCCCAGGACGTTCAGCTCGAAGATGTCCCCGGTGCCCAGCGCACTGGCGATGACACCGCCGATCACCGAGCCGGCCAGACCCAGCAGCAGCGTGGCGATCAGGCTGAGGTTCTGCTTGCCGGGCTTGATCAGACGGGCGAGGGCGCCGATGACGAGGCCGGCAACGATGAATCCGATCATGAGTGATGTCTCTTCTCTGTCGTGGTTCCCGATGCGGACGGGAGGGGGGAGTGTTCTCGCGACGTTGTCGCCCATCGATCCTACGTATGCTCAGCCGACTGTCGAACCGGCCCTCGAGAGCCGCGTCCGAGCCGGCACTCCCGGGCGCACGTCCTCGATCACCGGAGGGCCGGGGGGTACGGTGAACGGCGTCACACCCGTGCACCGAACACCGGAGGTCGTCGTGAAGATTCGTGGAGCCGTGCTGGAGACCATGGAGGCCTCCGCCCCGTACGCCGAGTCGCAGCCCCTGCGCATCGAGGAGCTCGAGCTCGGCGAGCCCGGCCCCACCGAGCTGCGGGTCCGGATCACGGCCGCCGGGGTGTGCCACTCCGACCTCTCCGTGGTCAACGGCAACCGGCCGCGGCCCCTGCCGATGCTGCTGGGGCACGAGGCGGCGGGCGTCGTCGAGCAGGTGGGCGCCGCGGTCACGGACCTGGCCGAGGGCCAGCACGTGGTCATGGCGTTCCTGCCGCGCTGCGGCGAGTGCGCCGCCTGCAAGACGGAGGGACTGCTGCCGTGCACGGTCGGCTCGAAGGCCAACGCCTCCGGCACCCTCATCGAGGGCTCCCAGCACCTGCACTCCGAGGACGGCAGCAATGTCTACCACCACCTGGGGGTCTCCGGGTTCGCCACCCACGCCGTGGTGGACCGCCGCTCCGTGGTGCCCGTGGGCGAGGACGTCCCGGCCGCGATCGCGGCCGTCATGGGCTGCGCGGTGCTCACCGGGGGAGGGGCCGTCATCAACGCGGCGCAGGCCACCCCCGACGACGCTGTGGCCGTGGTCGGTCTCGGCGGCGTGGGACTCGCCGCCGTGCTGGTCGCCAAGGCCGTGGGCTGCCGCCGGGTGATCGCCGTCGACGCGCTGGCCGAGAAGCTGGAACTGGCCAAGGAGTTCGGCGCGGACGAGGCGCTCACCCCGGACGAGCTCGTGGCGCTCGAGGACAAGCCGCGCGTGGTGATCGAGGCGGCCGGGCACCCCCGGGCCTTCGAGACCGCGTTCAACGCCACCGCCGTGGGCGGCGTGACCGTCACCGTGGGGCTGCCGGCGCCGGGGGCGATGTCCCAGATCGAGCCGCTGAAGATCACCGCCGAGGCCCGCCAGATCATCGGCAGCTACCTCGGCTCCGCCGTGCCGGCGGTAGATATCCCCAAGTACGAGCAGATGTGGCGGGACGGCGCTCTGCCCCTGGAGAAGCTGATCACCTCCCACATCACGCTGGACCAGATCAACGAGGCGATGGACGAGCTGGATGCGGGGCGGGCGGTACGGCAGGTGATCGAGTTCTAACACTTCGCGGCTGGATGTGATGTCTCTAGCTGAGGGGCGCTACTGTGCTCGCGGCCGAGAATACGGTGGAAGGCATCGCACGACGCAGTTTCCAAATAATCGACATGGGCTTGGACCCTTCGTGCGACACGTAGTCCACAGGACCTAAGAAGACGTATGGCGAGGTGCCGGCCTCCTGAGTCGGGGACTCGCGGACGAAGAGCATGATGTGGCTGCCTTGCGCGACGTGCTGCTGATACCGCTGTCCCGCTGAAGACTCCGGCGCCGTCTGGTTCTGCGACTCCCAGTGGAAGAGCGTCTCCGAGATCGCGTAGTCCTTGTACATGGTGTTGGGAGAAAAGTCCTTCTCCGACTTGTGGAGCGTGACGAGAAGCGCCTCGCAGCGTGAGGACGGAATCCAAGATACCCCTTCGCGCACCGTGCCAGGAGTGCGCAGTCCTTCTTCTCCCATGCCTAGACCGGCAAGAAGTTCCTCCCGTGTGTAGTGCGCATGGGTCTGCAGGGGAATGTCGGCGTAGCCCTGCCCCAGCGGCCGCGGCAAATTACGTGCACTGTCGGCGGTGACGTCTATAAGCTGCGTTAGCTCGTTCCGCACAATGGCGTGTGACCGGAGGAGTTGGAGGCCGCTCTCTAGGTCGCCCGGTCCGCCGCTCTTCTGACCTTGCGGCCAGAAGGAGTAGTAGAGCATGCGCGCCAGTCGCTGTTCTCTGAGTGGCAGAGACGACACCGGCGGGGCATCCGGTCGAATCAGATCCTCGTAAGACCGTAGGCGGGCTGGGTCATCCACGTTCAAGAACGCCTTGGCGCGCTGCAACAGAACGAGGACTTCAACCTCCTGGTCTTCGGCGGGCCACAGAAAATCGGGGACCAGTCCACCGGCACGACGCAAGGTGTTCCAGGTCGTCGGCCGACCGTCAAACTTGTTCCGACGGTAGATGTCCGAGGCTTCGGAGAGGGAATCGGTCAGGTATTGGCGCAGGGTGTACGACTCCGGTGTCGACTGCTGCGCCGCCAGATCCTTGATTTCGTCGACCACCTGCCGGGTGGTCAGGCGTAGCTGCCGCTTGACATTGTTGAGCACTACGGATTGAGCGACCGTGTCGAAAACGATCTGCGTGCCGGAGGGGAGGAAGGGGAAACCGTCCTCCAGGTCTTTGGCCAGGCGAGTCCGGCTCGACCCCGTCACGGCACGGTATTTTAGATCGAAACGGAACTCGCGGTGTTGGAATCCGATGAAGTCTAGGACAGTGAGGACGGGTTTATTGGGAGCCAGTCTTAGACCACGTCCCAGTTGCTGAAGAAACAACGTGGACGACTGCGTTGGACGCAGCATGAGAATGGTGTCGACCTGCGGAATATCGAGGCCCTCGTTGAACAGATCGACGGCAAAGACGGCACGCAGTTCTCCGCGCTGCAGCGCTTTGAGGGCAGTGCGCCGTTCGTCGCTGGAACTCTCCCCGGACAGCGCCGAGGACGGCAGTCCGGACGCCGTAAACTTCCGTGCCATGTATTCCGCATGCTTGACGGAGACACAGAAGCCGATGGCTTTCATGCGATGCGGATCGAGCACCTTATCGTTGAGAGCCTGCAGAACCTTGGCGGTGCGTGCGTCATTTCCCGTGTAGACGGCATCCAATTCTTTGTCCTCGTACCGGCCCCGCCGGAACTGAAGCGATGACAGGTCGACGTCGTCTGAGACGCCGAAGTAGTGGAACGGTGTCAACAGCTGTTGATCCAGGGCATCCCACAGGCGCAGTTCACTGGCAATGCGGCCTTCGAAAAATCTTTGAGCGACGTTGACGCCGTCGCCGCGCTCTGGCGTGGCGGTGAGGCCGAGGAGCTCCTTGGGGCGGAAATGTTCAATGAACTTTCGGTAGGTCGGAGCATCGGCATGGTGAAACTCGTCGATGACCACCACGTCAAAGGCGTCGGAAGCGAAGCGGTCCAGGCTCTTGGCATTGAGGGATTGAATCGATGCAAAGACGTGCTTGCTTCGGACTGGCTGATAGCCGTCAACCATGAGCTCGCCGAAGGCGCCGTCACGCAGCACTGTGGCGTAAGCCTGACGCGCCTGCTCGAGGATTTCTCGGCGGTGGGCCACAAAAAGCAGCGAGAGCTCGTTGATGGTGCTGGCCTGCAGTCGGCGATAGTCCAAAGCCGCGATGATGGTTTTTCCCGTGCCTGTCGCGGCGACCACGAGATTCCGGTGGCGGTCGTGAATGACACGCTCGGCCTCAAGCTCCTGGAGCATTTGAGCTTGGTAGGGATAGGGCTGGACATCGAGGTGGGCAATGGGCACGTCCGAGGACACCCGCCCGCCGCCTTCGGCGAGGGCGTTCGCGAGGCGCTCGCCGTCATCGTCCGGGTTGTAGCGCTCAAAGCTCTCCGATGCCCAGTAGCTTTCGAAGGTCGCCTCAAACTTCTGGAGGAGCGCCGGCGTCGCGACGGAGGAGAGGCGCACGTTCCACTCGAGGCCGTCGAGCATGGCGGCGTGCGACAGATTCGAACTACCAACATAGGCCGTGCTAAACCCGGTCTTGCGGTGAAACATCCACGCCTTGGCATGGAGGCGCGTATTGCGGGTCTCGTAGCTGACCCGAACTTCCGCGCCGTACCTGCGCGCCAGTGCGTTGATCGCCTTTGCGTCGCTGGCACCCATGTAGACAGTGGTCAGAACGCGGAACGGAATGCCCCGGTCCTTCAGCGACTGAAGCTCCTTGTGCATGACGTGCAAACCGGACCACTTGACGAAAGCAATGAGGAGATCCACACGATCGGCGCTCTCGAGCTCCTTTGCGATCTCGCGTCCGACCTGCGGCTCATGCGGTGTATTAGTTAGCAGAGCGGCGTCAGATAGTGGAGTTGCTGGCTTTCGTGCTGCAGCGCCAGTCGTCGGCGCAATCGCCACGAGCTGTCGCGGACCTTCGCTGATGCACGCCGGAGCCCGCATTCCATCGTTAAGGGCTCTCAGGATGCGATTGGCTTCGTCCACACGGGTAGCCGCGGGTATGGACTCTAAGTGGAACAGAATGCGGTCGTTGAGATAGCGCGCGAGAACGTGAGGGGTGTCAGCCGGGTCCACGGTGTCGAGAGCGGCACTGCCGTCTGGCAACTCCGTAAGTTTCGTCGCCAACACGGAGTCTTCCAAGAGCTCGTATAAGCCGGGGGAAAGACGGTTGACGTTGGCATTTTGCGATTGACCCATAGCGGCAGCCTAAGGTCGCCGACATCACGGAATGATGAGCGCCGCTTCAGTAGACGTGACGCGTCGTCCCGCAAGTTGCGTCGACTTGCCGGGTTGTGTGGCTCGGAGCTTGGCAGGGTGGGGGAGGACTTCTGAGCCCTACGAAACTGCGCCTGCATGTGCACGGAAGTATCAATCTGCGTCGGATTAATCAGCTAATGGCCTGAGTCACACCGCCGTAGTTTTGGGGGCATGGCGCACCGGCTGACCGCTCTTCTGCTCGCCAGGTGCCTCCCCCTTGGTGTCCACGGAGGAGTGCCTCCGCATGTTCGGCATGCCCCGCCGCCTGTTCTTCGGCTATCTCGCCCTCGCCGTCTTCATGAACGGTGATGGTCTTGAGCTCACGTTCCTGTTCCGCTTCCTCGTCGAGAACGGCTTCATGCCCACCCAGGCCGGTCTCGTCTTCACCGTCTACGGTCTAATGGTCGCCGTCTCGGCGTGGACCACCGGCGTGCTCGCCGAGGTCGTGGGCGCCAAGCGCCTCATGGTCCTCGGCGGCGTCCTCTGGATGGTGCTGCACGTCCTGTTCCTCACCGTGGGGCTGGAGAGCGTGCTCGGCACGATCCTCATCTATGCCCTGTGCGGTGTGACCATCCTGCTGGAGAACCGGCAGGCTGCCCGGGTAGCTCGCCCTGGAGGAGGGCGCCCTGATGGAGGCCTGTCCGACCATCCACGCCGTGGACGCGTCCGGTCGGATCCTCGGTGAGGCGGTGCGGGAGGCCACCGGCGGGTGGGGTACGGACGTGGTCTCCGAGGCCGGCGGAGAGCTCCCGGCTACTATCTGCTCGTGGTATCGATCAGCAGCATCAGCGCCCTGCCTGCCGCCGTGTGCGGAGTCCTGTGAGCGGGTCCGGCCCCGACGACGCCGTGTCGGGCCCCGGAGCGTCCCGGGACCCGGCACAGCGGCCGTCCGCCCCGCGCCACACCCGGTTCGAGGACGCGACCGGCCTGCTCGTCGGCACCTTCGTGGTCTCGTTCGGCCTGCACCTGCTGCACACTGTCGGGGCGGTGACCGGCGGGACCGCAGGACTGGCCCTGCTGGTCGGCTACGCCGCCGGGCTGCCGTTCGGGGTGGTCTTCGTCGGCGTCAACCTGCCCTTCCTCGTCCTCGCGTGGTGGAAGAAGGGCTGGGCGTTCACGCTGCGCACCCTGATCGCGGTGGCGCTCGTCTCGGTCTTCGCCTCCGTGCACCCGGCCGGCCTGGGCGGGCTCGACCCGGACCCGCGTTACGCGATCCTGGCGGGCAACCTGCTCATCGGCATCGGAGTGCTCATCGTCTTCCGCCACTCCGCCAGTCTCGGCGGGTTCAACGTCCTGGCGCTGCTGGCCCAGGAGCGCCTCGGCTGGCGGGCCGGACATGTGCAGCTGGGCTTCGACGTCGCCGTCGTCCTGCTCGCCCTCACGGTGGTGCCGCCGGTCGGCGTGGTGCTCTCCGCACTGGGGGTGGTGGTGCTCAACACCGTGCTGGCCATGAACCACCGTCCGGGCCGCTACCTGGGGTGAGAAACGACCTGTCCCGAAGCAGGACGGTCCCGCCCAGCTCCGCTGAGGTGCGGCCCATCGGGTGCCGGACAGCGGTGGTACGCCGGACGGTCGGAAACGCTGCCCCCGCCGATCACCGTCGTCGAGCTCGGCTGAACCCGCCCCGCACGTCGCGAGCCGGACGCACCGTCGCCGGTCCTTGTCAGAGCGCCTGCAGCAGGACGAGCACGGCGCCCAGCGTGGAGGCGCCGAGGCCCACCCGCCGGACCACGCGCCTGTTGATCCGCGCGTTGACCGCTCCGGAGACCGCGAAGCCGAGGACCATGGCCGGCAGGAGAGCGGCCGCGAAGAGCAGGGTCCGCCGGTCCATCGACCCCACCGCGGTCAGCGCCACGAGGGCCATGAGGGCCCCGACCAGGAAGAAGGCGCTCATGGTGCCGCGCATCCGGGCGCGCGAGGACCCGTGCCACACGAGAGCCATGGGCGGGCCGCCGATGGAGGTGGCGGTCCCCAGGAGCCCGGAGGCCGCCCCGGCGGCGGCGACGGTCGCGGGCCGTGGCCGCGGCCGCCAGCCGCACACGCTGAGCAGCACGGCGAGCAGCACCGTGCTGGCCAGGACGAGGGCCAGGGTCCGGGCGGACAGGGCGGCCACCAGCAGGGCTCCGGCCACCGTGCCGGGGACCTGTCCCGCCACGGCCCAGCCGGCGTCCTTGAGGTCCACGGCGGCGCGGTCGCGCAGCACGCCGAGCGCGGTGAGCCCGGCGACCACCAGGAGGATGGAACCGGGCAGCAGGGTGGGGTCGAACAGGGCGATCACGGGGGCGGCGAGCAGGGCCAGGCCGAAGCCGATCGCGCCCTGGAGGCAGGACGCGATGCTCACCACGAGCGCGATGACGGCGAGCTCCATGCCGGTCACGAAGCACCTTCCGGTCGCGATCAGGGGATGGGTGCATTGTCCCACCTCCGGTGCCCCAGCTGGAGGTGGTGCACCGGGCGTCGCGGGGATCCTCGACGACGTCCCGGATCGTCCAGTTCCCCCGAGGGCCGAGGAAGTGAAGACGGTTCCCTCACCCGCGCCGCACGGATAGCCTCGACATGGGCGGTGTCGCTCAAGGATCGCCTGTCCTGGTGACCGGGTGCCGGTGGCGGCCCGATCACTCGAATCTAGGAGGCCAACATGACTGATGCACAGCAGGATCCGAGCCAGCAGGAAGGTCCCGCCGACGGCGGTGCTGACAGTGGAGCCGAGGGCCCCGCTGACGGTGGGGCCGCCGGCGTCCCGGGTGTCCACGACGGTGGCGCTGACGGCGGTGCCGACGGCGGTGCTGACAGCGGTGCCGAGGGCCCCGCTGACGGTGGCGCGGCCGGCACCCCGGGAGTCCATGACGGCGGCGCCGACGGCGGAGCTGACAGCGGCGCCGAGGGCCCCGCTGACGGTGGCGCGGCCGGCACCCCGGGTGTCCACGACGGAGGCGCTGATGGCGGCGCCGACGGGGGCGCCGAAGGACGAGCCGGCTGAGCATGAACGCCGTCCGCGCTGACGGACAGGACCCCGGCGCCCATGGTGGCTCCGGGGTCCTGGAGGCGCGCCTGATCGACATCAGCCGGGAGGAGTTCGCCCGTGACGTCTGGGGGCGCACACCGCTGCTCACGCGCCGGGCGGGCGGGTTCTCCGACCTGTTCTCCGCCGATGCCGTCGACGAGCTGATCTCGCGCCGCGGGCTGCGCACACCCTTCCTCCGCGTCGCCAAGGACGGTTCGACGTTCCCCGACTCGTCCTTCACGTCTCCCGCCGGTGTCGGCGCCACCATTTCCGACCAGCTCGACGACACCGCGCTGTGGCGTCGGTTCGCCGACGGCGCCACGCTGGTGCTGCAGGCCCTGCACCGCACGTGGGAGCCGGTCGCGGACCTCAGTGCCGCGCTGGGCGGTGAGCTCGGGCATCCGGTGCAGGCCAACGCCTACATCACCCCGCCGCAGAACCGCGGGTTCGACGACCACTACGACGTCCACGACGTCTTCGTGCTGCAGATCGCGGGGACCAAGCGCTGGGTCCTCCATGAGCCCGTCCACCCGGACCCGCTGCGGGACCAGCCCTGGACCGATCGCCGCTCCGCCGTCGCCGAGGCCGCGAAGGGCGAGGCGCATCTCGACGTCGTGCTCGAACCCGGCGACGCCCTCTACCTTCCGCGCGGCTGGCTGCACGCGGCCCAGGCGCAGGGGACGGTCTCCATCCACCTCACGCTCGGGATCCACAACTGGACCCGCCACGGCCTGGCCGAGCAGGTCGCCCAGGCGGCGCTGGCACTGCTGGCCGAGGATCCCGTGATGCGCCGGTCGTTGCCCCTGGGCGTCGACGGACCGAGCGGGGAGATCGACACCGTCCGTGAGCGCCTGGTCGCCGCGCTCGCCGAGGCAGATCCCACCCCTCGGTTCCACCGCACCCGGCGAGGGCAGGGGCGCCCGGCCCCGCTGGGGCCGCTGGCCCAGCTCGCGGCCGTCCAGGGCCTGGGCCCCGGGTCCCCCGTGCGGCTGCGCGGTGCACTGGAGGCACGGCTGGACGGCCCGCGCCTGAGCACGCGCGTGGGGTGGCTGGACTTCCCGGAGGCCGATCTGCCCTCGGTCTCGTGCCTGCTCGACGGCGAGGTCCACACCGCCGGTGAGCTCGGCGTCGAGCTCGTCGAACGACTGCTGCGGGCGGGGGTCCTTGTTCCCTGTGACCAGTGACTCCGCCGCCCTGAATGCCACGTGCCGCTTCTGGTGCGCCGACGGTGCCCGGGAGCGCGGCGACCCGATGGCGGGCACCGCACCGCGCGGCGTCGTGTGGGTCCTCATCGAGTACCGGGGCGGGTGGCCGATCAACGGTTTCGACGGCCTGGATCTGGAGCCCGAGACCAAGGCCCTCGTGTTCTCCGCCGCGCAGGCGGCGCGGGCGCGAGTGCTTCTGGTCCGGCGCCACGGCCGCCGAAGCCGTGATGGCTCCAGCCGGTGGGCCGTGCTGCGCCAGGAGGACTCCGGCGCCTGTCATCAGCAATGGGGCACGTGGAGCCGCGACGAGGACCTGGCGGAGATCGCCACAGCCCTCGGCGTCCCCGGAGAGACCGGCCATCCACCGGTCCTCCTGGTCTGTGCTCACGGTCAGCACGACCCCTGCTGTGCTGTGCGCGGACGGCCCGTGGGAGCTGCTCTGAGCGAGCGCTGGCCGGAGCTGGTCTGGGAGTGCACGCATGTCGGCGGTGACCGGTTCGCCGCCAACCTCGTCGTCGCCCCTGACGGCGTCTACTACGGAGGGCTCGACGCGGAGTCCTCCGTCACCACGGTCGAGGAGCACCTCGCCGGCCGTGTCCACTGGGAACATCTGCGCGGGTACACCGATCTCTTCCCGCCGCAGCAGGCCGCTGTCGCGGCCGCGCTCGCACGCTTCGGTCCGGCCGGCCGCCACGACTACACGGTCGCCGAGACCGTCCGCGACGGCGACCGCTGGCGGATCCGTCTCACCGGCCGCCCACCCCGGCCGGGCCTCGTCGACGTGGAACTGCAGTCCCACGCCGCCCCGCCGCGTCAGCTGACCTGCCACGGGCCGGCGACGAGCTCGGCCATGGTCTACGAGCCCACCGCGGTGCGCATCGTCTGACGGACAGGACGACCGAAGGCCGGGCTCTGTGGCCGCGCCCGAGGACGATGAGGACCCCGGAGCAGTTGTCCGAGGCGAGTCCCCGCAGCGGCTCACCGGACTCGCGGGCGGCCCCCGCGATCGACGACGGGCCGCTCCGGCGGTGGACGCCGGCGCTCAGGCGGCCGTGAGCGCGGCGGGGTCGGTGTGCTCGAGGCCGTGGGCCTCGCTCACCGAACGGTGGGTCACCCGCCCGCCGTGGACGTTGAGCCCGGCGGCCAGGGCCGGGTCGGCGGCCAGCGCGGCCTCGGCGCCCCGGTCGGCCAGGGCCACGGCATAGCGGAGGGTGACGTTGGTCAGCGCGTAGGTGGAGGTGCTCGGCACGGCCCCGGGCATGTTGGCCACGCAGTAGAAGACCGTGTCGTGGACGCGGAAGGTGGGGTCCTCGTGGGTGGTGGGACGGGAGTCGGCGAAGCACCCGCCCTGGTCCACGGCGATGTCCACCAGCACGCTGCCGGGCTTCATGGCCGCGACCATCGCGTTGCTCACCAGCTTCGGGGCCTTCGCCCCGGGAACGAGCACGGAGCCGACGACGAGGTCCGCCTCGGTCACGGCGCGCTCGACCTCCAGGGCGTTGGAGGCGATCGTCGTGAGGCGCCCGGCGTACCGGTCGTCGAGCTGGCGCAGGCGGTCGACGTTGATGTCGAGGATGCTCACGTCCGCGCCCAGGCCCACGGCCATGGCGGCGGCGTTGGTGCCGGCCACCCCAGCGCCCAGGACGGTGACCTTCGCCGGGCGCACCCCGGGCACCCCGCCCAGCAGCACGCCCTTGCCGCCGGCAGGTGCGGTCAGGGCCGCGGCCCCGGCCTGGACGGCCAGCCGTCCGGCGACCTCGCTCATCGGGGCCAGCAGCGGCAGGCGCCGGTCAGCGGTCTGGACCGTCTCGTAGGCGATGGCGGTGACCCCGGCCTCCAGCAGGGCGGCGGTCAGCTCGGGCTCGGCGGCCAGGTGCAGGTAGGCGAACAGCACCAGGCCCTCACGGAAGCGGTGGTACTCGGAGGCCACCGGCTCCTTGACCTTCAGGACCATGTCCGCCCTCGCCCACAGCTCGTCGGCGTCGGCGACGATCTGCGCGCCGGCGGCGGTGTAGGCGTCGTCGTCGATCCCGGAACCGAGTCCTGCCCCGGCCTCGACGAGGACCTCGTGGCCGTGGGCGACCAGCTCGTGCACACCCGGGGCGGTGATGGCCACCCTGTACTCGTTGGTCTTCACTTCGCGGGGAACGGAGACGATCATGATGGGGCCTTCCGAAGAAACGGTGATGCGATGAGAAAAAACTACGATTTCTTCCCTCCCTCCGCACTAAGATCGAAGTTCCTTCGGCAGATCCCACAGAACTGGCAGAATGGAGCGTCATGTGACGTACCCCACACCGTACTCGCCGCAGGATCTGCGGCCCGTCCACCAGCTCGACGACCTCGACCTCCGGCTGCTCGGCCTGCTGCGCGAGAACGCCCGCGCCACCAACCAGGCCCTCAGCGAGGCACTCGGGGTGGCGCCGTCCACGTGCCTGGCCCGGATGAAGGCGCTGCAGCGGGCCGGGGTGATCCGCCGGTTCACCGTGGAGGTCGAGCCCAAGGCCTTGGGCCAGACCATCGAGGCGCTCATCAGCGTGCGGCTGCGCCCCGGCGCCCGGCAGCAGATGGCCGCCTTCGGGGAGTCGCTGAAGACGGTCCCCGAGGTCTCGCAGTACTTCTTCCTGGGCGGGGTCGACGACTTCCTGATCCACGTTCGGGTGCGGGACACCGAGCACATCCGCCAGTTCGTGATCGAGCACCTGTCCTCGAACCCGGTGGTGGCCGCCACCCAGACCAGCCTCGTGTTCGAGCACGTGCCCGGCCCGCAGGGGCTGTGAGCGGACGGGCCCGCCGTCGTCGTGGTTCCGTCAGGTCGTCGTCCCGTCGGCGCCGCTCCCGGCGGTCTCCTCGAGAACTTCTTCGGCGCTCTCGCCCGTGACGTCCTCGGCGGCGGGGTCCTCCAGCACCGCGCCGCCGAGCGGATCGCGGTGCCAGGCCGTCAGCTCCCACCCGCCGCCGGTGCGGTTCTCGAGCACGGCCGCGCCGGTGTTCATGATCTCCAGCTCCGCAGCCTCGGCGGCGTCGATCCCGGCGCGCAGCGCGGTGTAGACGCGGATCGCCGCTCCGTGGCTGAACACGGCGGCGGTGTCCGCGGGACGGTGGTCCTGCGCGATCTGCTGCAGGGCGGCCTCGTAGCGGCCGAGGAACGCGTGGCCGTCCGGGCCGCCGGGCATGGGCCGGTCCAGGTCGCCGTGCACCCACGCCAGGAGGCAGGAGATGTAGGCCCGGCGGGCCCCCGGGTCCCCGCGCATCTCCAGCTCCCCGGCCGAGATCTCCTCCAGGCCGGCGCGGACCTGCACCGCCAGCCCGTGGGCCTCGGCCAGCGGCGCGGCAGTGAGCTGCGTCCGCACCAGCTGCGAGGCGTGGACGCCGCTGATCCGTTCGTGGCCGAGTGCGGTCGGCACCGCGCGGGCCTGGGCCCGCCCCAGGGGCGTCAGCGGGGCGCCGGGCACCGCCGTGTCGAGCTCTCCCGAGACGTTGCAGGGGGTCTGGCCGTGGCGGATCAGCAGCAGGCGCATGCCTCCCAGCCTAGGGCTGCCGTCCGTGTCCGGGCGGCGGCGGTCCGCGGTTCCGCCGGGCCCGGTGCCGGGCGGGAGGTCAGTCCGTGGTGAGCAGGACCTTGATGGCGCGGCGCTCGTCCATGGCCCGGTAGGCCTCGGCGGCCTGCTCCAGGGGCAGGGTGGGGTCGAAGACCTTGCCGGGGTCGATCTCCCGGTCCCAGATCAGGCGGATCAGCTCGGGCAGGAAGCGGCGCACCGGGGCGGGCCCGCCGTGCAGGTGCACCCCGGAGAAGAACAGCTCCTGGCCGGGCAGCGAGACGTCGTGGGACACGCCCACGTAGCCGACGTGGCCGCCGGGGCGGGTGGAGCGGATCGCCTGCATCATCGACTCCTGGGTGCCCACGGCCTCGATGACGGAGTGCGCCCCGAGTCCGCCGGTGAGCTCCTTGATCCGCGCGACGCCCTCGTCGCCGCGCTCCTCGACGATGTCGGTGGCGCCGAACTCGCGGGCCAGGGCCTGCCGGTCCGTGTGGCGGGACATCGCGATGATCCGCTCCGCGCCCAGCTGCTGCGCGGCCAGCACGCCGAGCAGCCCGACCGCGCCGTCGCCCACGACAGCCGCGGTCCTGCCGGGACCCACCTTGGCGGCCACGGCGGCGAACCAGCCGGTGCCCAGCACGTCCGAAGCGGCCAGCAGGGACGGGATCAGGTCCGGGTCGGGCTGCCCGGGGGTGGCCACGAGGGTGCCGTCGGCCAGCGGAACCCGCACGTACTGGGACTGCGCGCCGGTGGCCGCCCCGGGCTGACGGTTCACGCAGTGGGTCTGGTAGCCGGACCGGCAGATCTCGCAGGTGTTGTCGGAGGCGAAGAAGGAGCCGACGACGAAGTCGCCGACCTCGATGTCCCGCACCTGGTCGCCGACCTCCTCCACGGTGCCGACGTACTCGTGGCCCATCGGGGCGGGCCCGTCGACGTCCTCGAGGCCCCGGTAGGGCCACAGGTCGGTACCGCAGACACAGGCGGCGGCGACCTTCAGGACCGCGTCGGTGGGCTCGACGACCGCCGGGCGCTCGCGGTCCTCGACACGGATGTCTCCGGGGGTGTGCAGCAGGACTCCACGCATGAGGGGGTCTCCTTCGGGATCGGTGCTCCGGCCCGGGGGTGGGACGGGCGACGGCGGCTCGTGCACCGCGGCGCACGCCGGGCACGGCGCCCAGCGTGGCGGCGCCGAGGCCCACCCGCCGCACGACGCGGCGGGAGCGCCTCGCCGGTGCGAAGATGGTCCGCATGAACTGGAGTCCGCGTGCCCTGGCCCGCTCGATCGACCGGCCGGAGTCGCGCAGACTGCCCCGGCGGCTCGTGCAGCTGTACGCCGGCCTGGTGCTCTACGGCATCACCATGGGCATGCTCGTGCGGGCGGAGCTCGGCGTCATCCCGTGGGACGTCCTGCACCAGGGTCTGTCCCGGCAGTTCGGGGTGAGCATGGGCACGGTAGTCATCGCCGTCAGCCTGCTGCTGCTGCTCGTGTGGATCCCGCTGCGCGAGCGACCCGGGATCGGCACCATCAGCAACGCGGTGGTGGTCGGGCTGGCGCTCGACGCGACCCTGGCGGTGCTGCCTCCGGTGGAGGCGATGCCGCTGCGGGTGCTGCTCGTGCTCGCCGGCGTGTTCCTCAACGCCGTGGCGACCGCCGCCTACATCGGTGTGCACCTGGGGCCCGGTCCGCGGGACGGGCTGATGACCGGCCTGGTGCGGCGCACCGGGGGATCGGTGCGCGTGGTGCGCACCTCGATCGAGGTGGCCGTGGTGCTCCTCGGGTGGTTGCTCGGGGGCACGGTGGGCCTGGGTACGGTGCTCTACGCGCTGGCGATCGGGCCGCTGGCCCAAGTGCTGATGCCCCGGATGAGCGTTCGCCTGCACCGCTGACGTCGCAGTCCGAGCTGGAGGTCCATGTGCGGTGCCCTCGCCGTGGGCCGACGTGCTCAGTTCTCCAGGAACTCCACGACGGCCGGCCAGTGCGCCGAGGCCGGGTCCACGACGTCGAAGTGGTGCGCGCCGCGGACGATCACGGACTCCACCGGGGAGTCCGCGGTGTGCTCCACCGGCACACGCCGGTCCCGGTCCCCGTGCAGCGCCCGCATCGTCCGGCGGCGATGAGCCGGTACCTTCGGCCACCGTGCGGCCGGGTCGGCGTGTGCGTAGGCCTCCGGCAGCTCCTCCGGCGTCCCGCCCATGAAGTCGGCCACAGCTCCCTCGCCGATCCCCTCCCTCGCGCCGCGGGTCAGGTCGGCCACGGGGGCGAGGGCGCGGATGCGCGGCACCGGGCCGGCGCCGTGGCCCAGCCCGCAGACGCCCCACCAGAGGGCGAGGTGCCCGCCCGCGGAGTGGCCGGCCACCGTGAGGGGCTGGTCCGCGGCGGCCCCTGAGTCCTCCGCGCGCTCCAGCAGCCGGGGCAGCTGCGCGCTCAGCCTCACCATGTCCCCGAGCGTCGTGGGACAGGCCCCGCTCCCGCGGCGGTACTCGGGCAGCAGCACCACGTGCCCGCGCCGCGCCAGCTCCCGGGCGAGGGGGGTCGCGTGGGTCCGGTCCACCGCGTGGCGCCAGTACCCGCCGTGCAGGAGGAGGACGACGCCGCGCGGGGACGTCGTCGGGCGGAAGACGTCGACCAGGTGGTCGGCATCCGGGCCGTAGGGGAGGGTCTCGTCAGGCGCCTCGGGGCGCGAGAGGAGGCGCCTGAGCGTCTCCTGCTCGGCCACGACGGCGTCCCGGTGTGCTGTGGTGCTGTCCATTTCCGTTCCTCTCCCGGTCCGGTGGTCGTCCAGCGGCTGTCCGGCAGTCCGTCCAGCGCCTGTGGTGCCCGCCGCTAGGGTGGCACCCATGAGCATCGAGGACAGCGGCGACGGCGTCCGCGGCCGGGCCGAGGCGGGTCCGCAGAACCACCAGCAGCTGATCATCACCCTCTTCGGCTTCTACGGCCGCTCCAACGGCGGCGCCCTGCCGGTGTCCGGGCTCATCCGGCTGATGGCCGACCTCGGCGTCGACGCCCCCGCCGTGCGCTCCTCCATCTCCCGGCTGAAGAAGCGCGGGGTGCTGCGCAGTGTCAAGGTCTCCGGGCTCAGCGGCTACACCGTCTCGCCCGGCCTGGAGGAGACCTTCCTCGAGGGCGACGAGCGCATCTTCAGCGCCCGGCGCGCGGTGATGAGCGACCACTGGATCCTCGCGGTCTTCACCGTCCCCGAGAAGCAGCGCAACCTGCGGCACCAGATCCGCAGCGGGCTCATCCGCATGGGCTTCGGCGCCGTGGCCCCCGGGGTGTGGATCGCCCCCGAGCACCTGCAGGGCGCCGCCCACGCCTACATGGACCGTCACGACCTCTCCCAGTACATCGACTGGTTCCGCGGCGACTACCTCGGGGCCCGCACGATGAGCGACGCCGTCGGGCAGTGGTGGGACCTCGAGGCGCTCGAGGCGCAGTACGCGGACTTCGTGGCCCGCCACGCGCCCGTGCGCGACCGGTGGGTCGAGGGTGCCGGCGCGGCGGGCGGCGGCGAGCGCGCCGCCTTCGCCGCCTACATCCCGATGGTCACCGAGTGGCGGCGCCTGCCCTACCTCGACCCCGGGCTGCCGCTGGAGATGCTGCCCGAGGGGTGGCGGGGCCTGCTGGCCGAGCAGCTGTTCGGGGAGCTGCACGGTCTGCTCAAGGCGCCCGCCGACGCCCACGCGCGCCGCGTCCTCGCCGGCGACGAGTAGCGGACCGCGCCGGACCGGGGCTACGCCTCGTCCTGGATCACCGCGACGCCCTGGATCTCGATCAGGGCCTCCTTCTGCCAGAGCCGGCTGACGCCGATCCCCGCCATCGCCGGGTAGTTGCTTCCCGCCATCTCGCGCCACCGGCGGCCGATCTCCCGGCCGTGGGCCATGTAGTCGTCCACGTCGGTGAGGTAGATCGTCACGCTCACGAGGTCCTCGGGCTTGCCACCGGCCTCCTCGAGCGAGGTGAGCACGTTGCGGAAGGCCTGGACGAACTGCTCGACGATCCCGCCCTCCACGATGCGCATCTCCTTGTCCAGGGCGGTCTGTCCGCCGAGGTAGACGGTGCTGCCGGCGCGCACGGCGTGGGCGTAGCCGGAGGGCGCGGGGAGGGCCGCGGGATTGACGGTCATGTTCTGCACGGTGGTGGCTCCGTTCTGTCGGGACGTCGGTGGTCGGACGGGTGGGGGTTGCGGGAAAGGGGGAAATCCCCTGGCACAGCCCCTGTGACCCGTGTTACATTCACTCTACGTGACGGTCGTCATAAAGACGACATACGCAACGAGGGAGGACATCCGATGAGCACGGTCAGCGAGTACCGCACCGAGGGTGACAACAGCGTCTACGCCGGGCCCGACGGGCGCGTGGTCCCCGTCGTGACCCGGGCGGGCCACGAGGACACCAACACCGCCCAGTCCGGCGACTGCGTGCGCGTGTCCGGCGTGAGCATCCAACACACCCCGGCCACCAAGATCTGGTTCGGCCAGGTCTCCAACACCCCGGGCTACCGCTCCCTCCCGCACCACCACGGCGAGGCCGAGACCGGCGGCTACGTCCTCAGCGGCCACGGCCGGATCTACTTCGGCGAGGGCTACCAGGACCACATCGACATGACCGCCGGCGACTGGGTCTTCGTCCCGCCGTTCATGCCGCACGTCGAGGCGAACATGTCCGTCACCGAGGACCTCGTGTGGCTGACCGCGCGCACGCCCGAGAACCTCGTGGTCAACCTCGAGGACGTCCCCGACGAGTCCCTCGCGGACTACCGCCGCGCATGAGCGCCGCCGGCAGCGCCACGCAGGCGCCGGACTCCACGCGGCTCCTCGCCGCTCTGCGCCTGGAGCCCGTCGAGGCGCAGTCCTACGACGAGGCCTGGGCCGCCGAGACCCAGTGGGTCCCCTGGCCAAAGGCCTTCGGCGGGGACATGGTCGCCCAGGCGGCCGCCGCCATGATGCGCTCCGTGGGCGAGGACCGTGTGCTGCACTCGATGCACAGCTACTTCCTGCGGCCCGTCGACATCGGTGCGGCGGTCCGGTACGAGGTCGAACGGGTGCGCGACGGCCGCGGCTACTCGACCCGGCACGTGCGGGCCTTCCAGAACGGCAAGGCCGTCTACGACGCCACCGGCTCCTTCCACGTCCCCGAGGACGGGCCCGACGACGCCCCGGCGATGCCGCAGGTGCCCGCGCCGGAGGACCTGCCGTCCTCGGCGGCGGTCCTCACCGGCGCGGACGGCCCGGCGGCCGAGTACTGGGCGCACGGTCGGTCCTTCGACATGCGCCACGTGGACGGACCCCTCTACCTCGACGCGGCCCCCGATGCCGAGCCCCGCCAGGCCGTGTGGGTGAAGGCCTTCGACCGGCTGCCCGACGACCCCGACCTGCACCGGGCCGCGCTGGCCTACGTGTGCGACTACACGATCCTGGAGCCCGTGCTGCGCTCGCAGGGCCAGGCCTGGGGCGACGCCGGCCTGCGGACCGCCAGCCTCGACCACTCGATGTGGTTCCACCGCGAGGGCCGCGCCGACGAGTGGGTCCTCTACGTGCAGGACGCCTGCTCCCTCCAGCGCCACCGCGGCCTGGCCCGCGGCCAGTTCTTCGCACGGGACGGCCGCCTGCTCGCCACCGTGGCGCAGGAGGGCATGATCCGCCCCGGCGCCTGACCCGCCACCCGTTCCACCCGCACTCCGTGATGCACCCGTCGACGAAGAGGACGTCATGCACCTATCTCCCTCCGCGCACCAGGACACCTTCGCGCGGGACAACCTGCCCCCGGCCGAGCAGTGGCCGGTCCTGGAGTTCACCCTCCCCGAGCTGCAGTACCCGGACCGGCTCAACGCCGCCTCCGCGCTGATCGACGAGGCAGTGGAGGCCTTCGGCCCCGACCGCCCCGCCCTGCACACGCCCGACGGCGAGACCTGGAGCTACGGCGACCTGCAGCGGCGCGCCGACCAGGTGGCGCAGGTGCTGACGGAGGACCTCGGCGTCGTCCCCGGCAACCGCGTGATGCTGCGCGCGCCCAACAACCCCTGGCTGGTCGCCTCCTGGCTGGGCGTGCTCAAGGCCGGCGCCGTGGTGGTCACCACCATGCCCATCCTGCGCTCCGAGGAGGTCCAGCACCTCGTCGAGCGCACCCGGCCCACGGTCCTGCTCTCCGACGCCCGGTTCCTCGCGGACCTCGCGGAGTCCGTGGGCGGCGACGTCCGGCTGGTGCCGGTGGGCGGGGGCGGCGCCGACGACCTCGTCCAGCGCTGCGCCGCCAAGCCCGGCGGGTTCGAGGCCGTGCCGACCGCCGCCGACGACGTCGCCCTCCTGGGGCCCACCTCGGGCACCACCGGCGTCCCCAAGATCACGATGCACTTCCACCGGGACGTGCTCGCCAACGCGGACACCTTCGCCCGGCACGTCCTCCGGCCCCGGGCCGACGACGTGTTCGCCGGCTCCCCGCCGCTGGCGTTCACCTTCGGCCTGGGCGGGCTCGTGGTCTTCCCGCTGCGCTTCGGGGCCTCCAGCCTGCTGACCGAGCGCAACACCCCGCTCGAGCTGGCCCAGCTGGTCCACGACCGCGGCGTGACCGTCCTGTTCACCGCCCCCACCGCCTACCGGGCCATCCTCAAGGAGAACCGGGAGGACCTGCTGCGCGGTCTGCGGGTCGCGGTCTCGGCCGGCGAGCACCTGCCCGCGCAGACGTGGCGGGAGGTCAAGGAACGGACCGGGCTGGAGCTGATCAACGGCATCGGCGCCACCGAGCTGCTGCACGTGTTCATCTCCGCCGCCGGGGAGGAGATCCGTCCCGAGGCCACGGGACGGCCGGTCCCGGGCTACCGGGCCACGATCCTCGACACCGAGGGCCACGAGCTGGGACCCGGCCGGATGGGACGGCTGGCCGTGATCGGCCCGACCGGGTGCCGCTACCTCCGCGACGAGCGGCAGCTCGACTACGTCGTCGACGGCTGGAACGTCACCGGGGACACCTTCCTGCAGGACGAGGACGGCTACTTCCACTACCAGGCCCGGACCGACGGGATGATCGTCTCCGCCGGCTACAACATCGGCGGCCCCGAGGTGGAGAACGCCGTCAACCTCCACCCCGACGTCGTCGAGTCCGCGGTCGTCGGCCGCCCGCACCCCGAGCGCGGCAGCGTGGTCTGCGCCTTCGTGGTGCTGCGCCAGGGCGTGACCGGGGACGACGCCAAACGGCGGGAGCTGCAGGACTTCGTCAAGAAGACCATCGCGCCCTACAAGTACCCGCGGGACGTCCGCTTCGTGGACGAGCTGCCCCGCAACCCCAGCGGCAAGCTCCAGCACTTCCGGCTCCGGCAGCAGATCGAGCAGGAGACCGAGCAGCAGCTCGCCCAGCCGGCCGGGACCCTCGCGTCCTGAGCCCCCAGAATTCCCGTCCTGAGAGAGGAACCCTGAAGTGAAGATCGCGATCGTGGGCGGAGGCCCGGGCGGGCTGTACTTCGCCGCCCTCATGAAGCAGCTGGACCCCGCGCACCAGGTGACGGTGTGGGAGCGCAACGCCCCGGACGACACCTTCGGCTTCGGCGTGGTGTTCAGCGACGAGACCCTCGGCGGGATCGAGAACGCCGACACCGTCGTCGCCGGTGCCATGGCCGAGCGGTTCGCCCGCTGGACCGACATCGACATCCACTTCAAGGGGGAGCAGACCACCGTGGGCGGGCAGGGCTTCGCGGCGATGGGCCGCAAGGAGCTGCTCGAGATCCTGCAGCGCCGCTGCGCGCAGCTCGACGTGGACCTCCGCTTCCGCACCACGGCTCCCGACGTCGAGGAGCTCAGCGCGCAGTACGACCTCGTCCTGGCCGCCGACGGAGTGAACTCGGGGATCCGCAACCGCTTCCCCGAGGTCTTCGAGCCCACCCTGGACCCGCGGAAGTCGAAGTTCATGTGGCTGGGCACCGACCTGGTCTTCGAGGCGTTCGAGTTCTTCGTCAAGGAGACGGAGTGGGGCGTCATGCAGATCCACGGCTACCCCTACTCCGACGAGGGCTCGACCTTCATCGTGGAGATGCACGAGGACGTGTGGCGGGCCGCCGGCTTCGACGCGACCGAGGACCAGGTGTTCCCGCCGGGGGTGAGCGACGAGGAGTCCGTGGCCCGGGTGGCTGAGATCTTCGCCGAGGAGCTGGCCGGCCACGCGGTGCTCACCAACAACTCCAAGTGGATCAACTTCACCACCGTGCGCAACGAGAGCTGGCGCCACGGCAACGTGGTCCTGCTCGGCGACGCCGCCCACACCGCCCACTTCTCGATCGGCTCCGGGACCAAGCTGGCCATGGAGGACTCGCTGGCGCTCGCCGCGTGCCTGCACGAGCACCCTGAGGTCGCCGACGCACTCGAGGCCTACGAGACGGAGCGGCGCCCGGTCGTGGAGTCCACCCAGCGTGCCGCGCAGGCGTCGCTGGAGTGGTTCGAGACCATCGGCCAGTACAAGGACCAGGAGCGGGTGCAGTTCTGCTTCAACCTGCTCACCCGCTCCCGGCGGATCACCTACGACAACCTCAAGCTGCGCGACCCCGGCTTCGCCGCCGAGGTGGACCGGGCCTTCGCCGCCGAGCAGGGCCTCGAGCAGGTCGCCCCGGCCATGTTCCAGCCCTACCGGATCGGCAACCTGCAGCTGAAGAACCGCGTGGTCGTCTCCCCGATGGACATGTACTCGGCCGTGGACGGGGTGCCCGGGGACTTCCACCTGGTCCACCTCGGCGGCAAGGCCATGGGCGGGGCGGGTCTGGTGATGACCGAGATGGTGTGCGTCTCCGCGGCCGGACGCATCACCCCCGGCTGCACCGGCCTGTGGACCGACGAGCAGCGCGACAGCTGGGGGCGGATCGTCGACCACGTCCACGAGCGCTCCACCGCCGCCATCGGCGCCCAGATCGGCCACTCCGGCCGCAAGGGCTCCACCCGCCTCATGTGGGAGGGCATCGACCAGCCCCTGCCCGAGGACAACTGGGAGACCGTGGGCCCCTCCGCCGTGCCCTACGGCGAGGGCAGCGCGGTGCCACGGGAGATGGACCGGGCCGCCATGGACGAGGTGAAGCAGCAGTTCGTCGACGCCGCCCGGCGCGCCGCCGAGGCCGGCTTCGACCTGCTCGAGGTGCACGCCGCCCACGGCTACCTGCTCTCCTCCTTCCTCTCACCCGTCGCCAACCACCGCACCGACGAGTACGGGGGTTCCCTGGAGAACCGGCTGCGCTACCCCCTGGAGGTCTTCGATGCCGTGCGCGCCGAGTGGCCCGCCGGGAAACCGCTGCTCGTGCGCCTGTCCGCCGTCGACTGGCTGCCGGACGGCAACACGGTTGAGGACGCCGCCGAGATCGCCGGGGCCTTCATCGCCCACGGCGCCGACGGCATCGACGTCTCCAGCGGCCAGATCGCCCAGGACGAGAAGCCGCAGTTCGGGCGCAGCTACCAGACCCCCTTCGCGGACGTCATCCGGCACCGGGTGGCCCAGGAGGCGGGCGTGGCGGTCATCGCGGTCGGCGCCATCTCCACCTACGACGACGTCAACTCGATCCTGCTCGCCGGCCGCGCGGACCTCTGCGCGCTCGGGCGGACCCACCTCTACGACCCGCAGTGGACCCTGCACGCCGCCGCGGAGCAGGACTACCGCGGCCCCGGGGTCGACTGGCCGCAGCAGTTCCGGGCCGGGCGGCGCAAGCCGCCGTCGGCCCGCACGGACGCGGTCCGCCCCCGGCTGTCGCTGGTGCGGGACCCGCTCGCCGAGGAGCAGCCCACCCACGTCCGCTGGACCCCCCAGCGGATGGGTCAGCCCGTCGGCTGACCGGCCGCGCGCTGCATCCACCACGGCGAGGAGAGCGGGCCGGGACTCCCGGCCCGCTCTCGTCATGCCCCATCCCGGCTCCAGTCCCACGATTCCCGGAGGTACCCCCGTGGACACCCCGATCGTCACCGCCACCGCCGTCCGCCGCGTCGAGTGGGTCGACACCGACGCCGCCGGCCACCAGCACAACTCCGCCGTCCTGCGCTTCGTCGAGGCGTGCGAGGCGCAGCTGTTCCGCGACCTCGGCGTCACCGGCTACTTCGGCCAGGCGCCGCGCGTGCGCCAGGAGGTCAACTACCGGGCCAAGCTCTGGTTCGGCCAGGAGGTCACCACGGAGGTGTCCCTGGACCGGCTGGGGGAGACGTCCATGACCTTCTCCTTCCGCGTCTGGGGGGAGGAGTTCGAGGGCGCCCCCCGGCGCCTGGCCGCGGACGGCCTGTTCGTCACGGTGTGCGTGCCCTTCGGGACGGAGACCGCCGCGCGCTGGCCGGCGGAGATCCGGGAGAACCTGCCGGCCACGGTCTCCTGAGCACACGGGACAGCGGACGGCCCCCGGCGC
>NZ_JBISWK010000127.1:0-1778 GCF_044462205.1 Kocuria rhizosphaericola
CCGTCCGCTGTCCGGGGCGGTCAGTGGCCCTTGAAGGCCTCCGCCAGCCACCACGCCCCGCCGTCGGAGACGATGCGCGCGTCGACCACGAGCGGGCGGTCGCGCGGCCCGTCGACCCACGCGGAGACCGCGGCAAGGTCCTCGCGGGTCCGGACGACCACGCCCGCGGCGCCGTGGCCGCGCGCGATCGAGGCGATGTCCGTCACCGGGAAGCGGACGATCTCCAGGTCCTCGTCGTCGGCGTCGAAGTGGTGCACCTCGGCGCCGTACGCGGAGTCGTTGTAGACGACGACCACCAGGGGGACGGCCTCGCGGACGGCGGTGTCCAGCTCCGAGATCGCCATCATGAACCCGCCGTCCCCGGTGCCGAGCACCGGAAGGCGGTCGGGCCGGGCCGTCGCCGCGCCGATGGCCGTGGCCAGGCCGAGGCCGATCGACTGGAACGCCTGGGTGAAGCAGAACCCGAACTCGTCGGGGACCCGCAGGTACGCGCTCGGGTAACCCATGAAGTTCCCGGAGTCGACCGCCACGATCCGCTCCGCCGGCAGGATCGTGTCCAGCTCCCTGCTCAGCACGCGCGGGTCGATGCCGTCCGCGGTGGAGAGGTCCTCGGTGTCCTCCGAGCTCCACCGGGCGTGGGCGGCGATCTGCGCGGCCGTCCCGGGGGTGCGCCGCCCGACGCTGTGGTGCCCGGAGGCGGTGAGCACCTCGCGCACGGCCGCGGCCGTCTCGGCGCAGTCCCCCAGGACGCCGAGGTCGACCGGCCGGTTGGCGCCCAGGGAGGCGTCCTCGACATCGACCTGGACCACGGCGGTCCCGTTGCCGATGAGGGATCCGTGCCGCATGGTCCACATGTTCAAGGTGCAGCCCCACCCGACGACGACGTCGGCGTCCTGGATGGCCGCAGCGGTGAACGGCGAGGAGAAGCCGCCGGAGATGCCGAGGTCGAAGGGGTCGCCGGCGAACAGGCCGTGGGCCACGGCGGACGTCGCGAGCAGGGCCCCGCAGCTCTCGGCGAGGGCGGCGATCTCGGGGCCCGCGCCCCGCCCGCCGCGTCCCGCCACGAAGACCGGGCGCTCGGCGGCGCGCAACAGGTCCGCGAGGCGCGCGACGGCGGCGGCGCCGGGCCGGACCGCCTGGGGCGGGTCCAGCGCCGGGACGGTGCCCGCCGCGGCCGGGTCGACCGGGACGGCCTGGACGTCGGTGGGGACCGAGAGCACCACGGTGCGCCGCTCGTTGACGGCGGTCCGCCAGGCGCGCACCGTGTCGGCCACAGCGCTCTGCGGGGAGTGCACCCGCTCGGCGACCGCTCCGACGCTGCGGGCCAGGCCGTCCTGGTCGATCCTGAAGTTGGACCGCACGGCCGCGGCGGCCGTGTCCGCGGTCAGCACGATCATCGGCGTGCGGCTCTTGGCGGCCTCGCCGATCCCGGTCGCGGCGTTGGTCAGCCCGCAGCCCTGATGGGTCGTGACGATGCCGACCCTGCCGGACATCCGCCCGTAGGCGTCGGCCATGGTCGCCGCCCCGCCCTCGTGGCGGGCGGCGGTGAACGGCACTCCGCGACGGCGCAGGGCGTTGGTCAGCGTGAAGTTGCCGCTGCCGACCACGCCGAAGACGTGGCCCGCACCCAGGTGCGCCAGGGTGTGGCCGACCAGCTCGGCGACGGTGCCGGCCGGCTGGGACGCCGGCTGCTTCGTCCCGTCGGGGCCGTGGTGCTCGAGCGTGCTCGGGGTGGTGGTCATGGTGTCGCTCCTCCGGATGGAAGGCCGGCGGCCGGG
>NZ_JBISWK010000128.1:0-19745 GCF_044462205.1 Kocuria rhizosphaericola
CCCGGCCGCCGGGGGAACAGGGTGGTGGATCAGCTCGCCGTGGTGGCGGGGACGGCGACGCGGTCCTCCGGCTCCGGCGGCGTCGTCCGCCCCGGACGGCCGGGGACGCGGGGGATCAGGGCCACGGCGATCGCCGCGACCAGCCCCACCGCCGCGAAGACGATGAAGTTCCACTGGAACGGCAGGGACATCGAGACGATCCAGCCGCCGATGAGCGGCCCGGAGATCGCGCCGATGCGGGCGAAGGACAGGGCCCAGCCGGTGGCGGTGGCCCGGGCGTAGGAGGGGTAGTAGTCGGCGACCCAGCCGGTGAGCACCAGCGAGGTGGAGATGGAGCCGATGCCGGCCAGGGCCACGAACACGTAGTTGATCACGAGGGTGTTGGGGAACATCAGCAGGAGGATGCCCGCCCCGCCCAGCAGGTAGAAGGTCACCAGGATCAGCTTCTTGCCGTAGGCGTCCGCGGCGCGTCCCAGGACCATGCCGCCGAAGGCCGAGGCCAGGCTGAAGACGGCCAGGAAGGTCAGTGAGGAGCCGAGGTCGTAGCCGGCCGAGCGCATGATCGAGGGCAGCCACGTGTTGAGGCCGTAGACCAGGACCATGCCGCAGAACAGGGAGATCCAGAAGAAGACCGTGGCGGTGAGGTAGCCGCCGGAGAACATGGCCGTCAGGGACTGCTTCCAGCTCACCGACTGGATGTCGGCGCCGGTGGAGTGGGTCGGGGTCCAGTCCTTCTCCACGAAGGGCTCGACGCGCAGCCTGCGGGCGAGCTGCCCGGCCTCGGCCTTGCGGCCCTTGCTCATGAGGTACTCGATGGATTCCGGGACGATCCAGGCCAGCAGCGGCAGCAGCAGCAGCGGCAGGGCGCCGACGCCGATGACCCAGCGCCAGCCCAGGGTCGGCAGGATGGCGATCGCGACCAGGGCCGCCACGAGGATGCCGAAGGAGTAGCCGGAGAACATGACGCCGTAGTTGAAGGACCGGCGTTTCGGGGCGGAGTATTCGATGGTCAGGGCCGCGGCCACGGGAAGGACCCCGCCCATGCCCAGGCCGCCGAGCAGGCGGAACAGGCCGAACAGTTCCGGTGTGGGGGCCAGTGCGGCGCCCAGCTGCATGGTGGTGAAGAGGGCCACCGAGACCAGCATCATCTTCTTCCGGCCGATGCGGTCCGAGAGCGTGCCGATGGTCATCGCGCCGATGAGCATGCCGATCAGGGCGTAGGACCCGAGGCCGCCGAGCTCCAGGGGGCTGAGGCCCCACGGCTCGTACTCGGCCAGCGCCGGCAGGACGGCGCCCAGGACGCCGACGTCGTAGCCCTCGGCGAGAATCACCAGCCAGCAGGCGAACAGCACCGTGTTCGTGGTTTTCTGTGGGACGGGCCACTGAGTCGAGGCAGCCATGGTCACCTGTCCTTGTCTTGAGCCGAGCCGTCCTCCGGGTGGAGGCGGGCGAGCGGAGAAGATACCGGCCGGTTGTGCCGTGCATCACAGTATGGTCTATGAATGACGAACGTCACAAGGGCTCGATATCAAGGACGGGGGTGGCGGCGGGTGCGTCGGGGGATCAGAGCAGGGGCTCGGTGGAGTTCCCGCCGTCGGTGGTGCGCAGGACGCCGGTGCCGGCCACCAGCAGCGCCTCGATCTCGCCGTCCGCGGTGGTGCCGGCGCCCAGGGCGGTGATCTCGCCGACCGGCTCGGCACTGGCGGTCCAGGTCCGCCCGGTGTCCCGGCTGGTCAGCAGGCGCCCGTCGATCCCGGCGCCCACGATCGTGCGGTCGTCGGCCCAGGCCACCAGGGACATCAGCTGCGGGGTGTCCAGGGTGTCCCAGGTGGCGCCGTCGTCGTCGGAGCGCAGCACGCCCTCCTCGGTGGTGGCCAGGACGGTGCCCGTGCCCGGGGCGATCGCCAGCGAGGCCGGGGCGGAGGGGATCTCGCGGACCTCCCAGGTGCGCCCGTCGGCGGAGGCGCGCAGCTGTCCGTCGAAGCCGAGCACGCTGTCGGGGCCGGCGGCCAGGGCGTGGAAGTCCGACTCCCCGCCCCGGGAGAGCACCTCCCAGGTCTCGCCCCGGTCGGTGGACTCGATCAGCCCGACCGGCTCGGGCAGGTCGGTCCCGGTGCCGGGGTGGCCCGAGGCCAGATAGCGGCCCTCGGGGGTGACGGTGAAGCCCATTAGGTCCACGACCGGGCCCACCTGGGTCAGTTCCCGGTCCTGCAGGCGGAACAGTCCCTCGTGGGTGGCCAGCAGGATCGTTCCCGCACCGGCCTCGCGCGTGATGGCGTGCACGTGGGTGATCGCCGTCCCGGCGCCACTGCGGCCGTCGTCGCCGGCGGACGGGGGAGGGGCGGAGGACTCCGCCTGCGGCGAGCACGCCGCCAGCGCGCCGGTGCCGAGCAGGCCGAGGCCGCCCACGAGCAGGGATCTGCGGGTCAGGGGGTCCATGGGTCCTTTCCGCCTCGCACTGCACCGCTTCGCACCGCGAGGACCACCCACCATTCTCGACCGGCCGGCGCAGGCCCCGCGGCGATTTCCGTGAAGGTTTCGCGAAGATTCCCCCGCTGACCGCCCCCGGGTGCCGCCGCGCCCCCGGGAGAGGGGGACACTGAAGTCATGAATCCTGGCACTGACGCGGCGGCCGGGCGGGTGCTGGTGGTCGACGACGAGAAGCCACTGGCCCAGATGGTCGCCACCTATCTGGACCGCGCGGGCTATGAGGTCGCCACCGTCCACACCGGGCCCGACGCCGTGGAGGCCGCCCGCGGTCAGGGTCCCGACGTCGTGGTGCTGGACCTGGGGCTGCCGGGGATGGACGGCATCGAGGTGTGCCGCAGGATCCGGGGCTTCTCCGAGTGCTACGTGCTGATGCTCACCGCCCGCGGGGACGAGGAGGACAAGCTCGCCGGGCTGGCGGCCGGGGCCGACGACTACATCACCAAGCCCTTCAGCGTGCGCGAGCTCGTGGCCCGTGTGGCCGCGGTGCTGCGCCGTCCCCGCACCACCGTGACCCCGGTCGAGCCGGCCCGGGTGTTCGGGGAGCTGACCGTCGACCTCGCGGCCCACGAGGCGCGGGTGGGCGGGGAGCCGGTGGCGCTGACCCGCACCGAGTTCGAACTGCTGGCCGCCCTGACGGACCGGCCGCACCAGGCGATGACCCGCCGCCGGCTCATCGACGTCGTGTGGGGCCCCGCCTGGGTGGGCGACGAGCGGATCGTGGACGTGCACATCGGGCACCTGCGCCGGAAGCTCGGGGAGGACCAGGCCGCCTTCGTCGACACCGTGCGCGGGGTCGGCTACCGGATGGTGACCACGTGAGCCGGCGACGACGCCCCCGCGGCCTGGCCTCCCGGTTCTTCCTGGCCCAGGCCATCGTGGTGGCCGCCAGCATCCTCGCCGCCGTGGTCGTCGCCTTCCTGGCCGGCCCGCCGATCTTCCACGAGCACCTGCTCATCGCCGGGCACTCCGAGAACTCCCCGGAGCTGCTCCACGTGGAGCGGGCCTACCGCGACACCAACCTCATCATCCTGGCCGTGGCCCTCGGCACCGCCGCGGTCTGTGCCGCGGCGGTGACCTGGTTCTTCACCCGCCGCCTCCAGCGGCCCCTCGCCGCCCTCACCCGGGCCGCCCAGGGCATGGCCCGCGGCCGCTACGACACCCGGGTCCCGGCCATCGGCGCCGGCGCCGAGGTGGACGCGGTGGCGGCCTCCTTCAACACCATGGCCGAGCGGCTGGAGCGCACCGAGGAGCTCCGGCGGCGGATGCTCTCGGACCTGGCCCACGAGATGCGCACCCCGATCTCGGTGCTCACCGTCTACTGCGAGGCCCTCCAGGACGGCGTGGCGCACTGGGACGACGCCACCAACGAGCTCATGACCGACCAGCTCGGACGCCTCACGCGCCTGGTCGAGGACATCCACGACGTGTCCCGCGCCGAGGAGGGCCGGATCGACCTGGAGCGCACCCCGCAGTCGGCGGGCGAGCTCGCCCGTTCCGCCGCGGAGGCCCACCGCGAGGCGTACGCCGCCAAGGGCGTGCGGCTCGTCCTGGACATCGACGACGACGCCGGGGTGGTGGAGGCGGACCGGCAGCGGATGGGCCAGGTGCTGGACAACCTGCTCACCAACGCCCTGCGCCACACCCCGCCCGGCAGCCAGGTCTCCGTCCGCGTCGCCCGGCAGGGCCCGGGGCGGGTCGCCCTCCGCGTCACCGACACCGGCGACGGCATCGCCGCCGACCACCTGCCCCGGGTGTTCGAGCGCTTCTGGCGCGGGGACAGCGCCCGGGACCGTGACCACGGCGGCTCCGGGATCGGCCTGACCATCTCCCGGGCGCTGGTCGAGGCCCACGGCGGGATGCTGAGCGTCACATCCCCCGGACCCGGCGCCGGGGCGGCCTTCACCGTGGAGCTGCCCGCCCGTCAGCGCGTGCGCCCGTCACCGGTCGACGCCACCCGGTGACACACCTTGATCTATACCCCCTAGGGGTATATACCTGAGAGGGACGAGGACGATGCCGACCCCGCCGCACCGCACGATCCGATCGAAGGAGCTCCAGATGACCCTCGAGACCCGTACGTCCCTGCCGATGGTCTCCACCGGCTGCGCCTGCTGCGCCCCGGCCCCGGCGTCCGAGCAGACCGTTCCCGTCGCCGCCGCAGCGGAACCCTCGGCCGGTGCGGCGGCGAGCTACCCGGTGGAGGGCATGACCTGCGGCCACTGCGCCCGGAGCGTCACCGAGGAGGTCACCGCCCTGGAGGGCGTGGACGAGGTGCGCATCGACCTGGTGGCCGGCGGGACCTCCACCGTGACCGTGCACGGCACGGCCGCCCCGGAGGCCGTGCGAGCCGCGGTCGAGGCGGCCGGCTACACCGCCGCCACGACCTGAGGCGCCCCGCCACCGATCAGCCGCCGGCTCTCGCAGAAGGAAGACCATGCGCTCCCCGCACCCCGACCACGGCCACCCCGCCACCTCGGACCCCCCGCGCGCCGGCAAGGGCACGGAGCGACCCGTGGACGCGCGCGACCACGAGCAGCACGCCGATGCCGCCACCCACGGACAGGCCATGCCGCACGACCACGCCCACTCGGCGATCGACGAGGACCACCAGGTCCACACGCACGGGGAGCACGCCGGGCACTCCACGGCGATGTTCAAGAACAAGTTCTGGCTCTCGCTCGCGCTGTCGGTCCCGGTGGTGTTCTTCAGCCCGATGGTCGCCCACCTGCTGGGCTACCACGTCCCCGAGTTCCCCGGCTCCACCTGGATCCCTCCCGTCCTGGGCACCGTCATCTTCTTCTACGGGGGCATGCCCTTCCTCAAGGGCGGGCTCACCGAGCTGAGGTCCCGGCAGCCGGGGATGATGCTGCTCATCAGCATGGCCATCACGGTCGCGTTCGTCGCCTCCTGGGTCACCACGCTGGGCATCGGCGGGTTCGACCTCGACTTCTGGTGGGAGCTGGCCCTGCTGGTGGTGATCATGCTGCTGGGCCACTGGATGGAGATGCGCGCCCTGGGCGCGGCCTCCTCCGCCCTGGACGCCCTGGCGGAACTGCTGCCCGACGAGGCCGAGAAGGTCGTCGACGGGAACACCGTCACGGTGTCCGTGTCCGAGCTGGCCGTGGGCGACGTCGTGCTGGTGCGCTCCGGGGCCCGCGTCCCGGCGGACGGCACGATCACCGGCGGAACCGCCGAGTTCGACGAGTCGATGATCACCGGGGAGTCCCAGGCGGTCCCCCGGGGCCCTGGCGCCACCGTGGTGGCCGGAACCGTGGCCACCGACAACACCGTCCGCGTCCGGGTCGAGGCCGTCGGGGCCGACACCGCCCTGGCCGGGATCCAGCGGATGGTCGCCGCCGCCCAGGAGTCCTCCTCCCGTGCCCAGGCCCTGGCCGACCGTGCCGCCGCGTGGCTGTTCTGGTTCGCCCTGGGCGCCGGCGTCCTCACCGCCACCGCCTGGACGCTGCTGGGCAGCCCGGACGACGCCGTCATCCGCACCGTGACCGTGCTGGTCATCGCCTGCCCGCACGCCCTGGGCCTGGCCATCCCGCTGGTCATCGCGATCTCCACCGAGCGCGCGGCCCGCTCCGGCGTCCTGATCAAGAACCGGATGGCCCTGGAACGGATGCGCACCATCGACGTGGTGCTCTTCGACAAGACCGGCACCCTCACCGAGGGCGCGCACGCCGTCACGGGGACGGCCCCCGTCCCCGGGACCTCCGAGGGCGAACTGCTCGCCTGGGCGGCCGCGGCCGAGTCCGACAGCGAACACCCCGTGGCCCGCGCCATCGTCACCGCCGCCGGCGGACACCCCGAGGCGTCCCGGCTGGGACTGCGCGGCACCGGGTTCACGGCCGCGACCGGACGCGGGGTGACGGCCACCGTCGACGGCGCCGAGGTCGTGGTGGGCGGACCCAACATGCTGCGCGAGCGCGGGCTGTCCACGCCGGCACCGATCACCGGGGCCACCCGTGAGTGGGTCGAGCGCGGCGCCGGGGTGCTCCACGTGCTGCGCGACGGGCAGGTCATCGGCGCCCTGGCTCTCGAGGACAGGGTCCGCCCCGAGTCCCGCGCCGCCGTGGCCGCGCTGCAGGAGCGCGGTGTGAAGGTCGCCCTGATCACCGGCGACGCCCGCCAGGTCGCCGAGGCCGTCGGCGCCGATCTGGGCATCGACGAGGTCTTCGCCGAGGTCCTGCCCCAGGACAAGGACAGCAAGGTCACCGAGCTCCAGTCCCGGGGGATGACGGTGGCCATGGTCGGCGACGGCGTCAACGACGCCCCCGCCCTGGCCCGCGCCGAGGTCGGCATCGCCATCGGCGCCGGCACCGACGTGGCCATGGAGTCGGCCGGGGTGGTCCTGGCCGGCAACGACCCCCGGGCCGTGCTGTCGATGATCGACCTGTCCCGGGCCAGCTACCGGAAGATGGTCCAGAACCTGGTCTGGGCCACCGGCTACAACGTCATCGCCGTGCCCCTGGCCGCCGGGGTCCTGGCGCCGGTCGGGATCGTGCTCTCCCCGGCCGTCGGTGCGGTGCTGATGTCGGTCTCCACCATCGTGGTGGCCCTCAACGCCCAGCTGCTGCGCCGCCTCGACCTCGACCCGGCCCGCCTGGCCGCCGTCGGCACCGAGGACCGCCGAGCTCCTGAGCGGCCCACCGTTCCCGCCCGCTGACCCACCACTGATCCACCCCCTCCACCAGAAGAAGGACATCCTGTGAAGCGCTCCACCACCCTCACCACCCTCGCCCTGGCCTCGGCCCTCGTCCTGGCCGGCTGCGGCTCCGCCGGAGAGGAGAGCACCGGAGCGGCCCCGGAGGCGGGCACCCCCGCCGCGACCGGGACCGCCGACGCCACGTCGGCGTCCCCCTCCGGCTCCGCCGCCGATGCCACGCAGGCCTCCCCGTCCGGCTCCGCGGCCGGGATCTCGGCCGAGCACAACGACGCGGACGTGATGTTCGCCCAGATGATGATCCCGCACCACGAACAGGCCGTGCAGATGAGCGAGATCCTGCTCGGCAAGGACCTCGTGCCCGGGGAGGTCCGCGACCTCGCCGAACGGGTCGTGGACACGCAGGAGCCCGAGATGGAGCGGATGCGCGCCATGCTCGCGGCCTGGGAGGCCCCGGCCACCCCGGAGGCCTCCGCGGCCGAGCACGGCGGCCACGGCTCCGGCATGGTCGACGAACAGGGCATGAACTGGCTCCGGGAGGCCGAGGAGGGCCCCGAGTCCGCCCGGCTGTACCTGGAGCAGATGACCCGGCACCACGAGGGGGCGATCGAGATGGCCCGGGACCAGGTCCAGGACGGATCGAACCCGCAGGCCCTCGAGCTGGCGCAGGAGATCGTCCGGGCGCAGGAGACGGAGATCGCCGAGATGGAGCGGATGCTCCAGGAACTGCCGGCGGGTTCCTGACCGCCCCGGCGCCCGGCGTCGTCGCACTCGTGCGGAGGCCCGCGGAGAGCAACGAACCGATCGACGAAGGAGGACCGTGATGATGTGGGGCGACGGAATGGGATGGGGCATGGGCTGGATGTGGATCTTCTGGCTCCTGCTGATCCTGGGCACGGTGGTGCTGGTGATCGTGCTCGTGAAGACGCTCACCGGCGGTTCGGGCGGCGGGAACCGGCAGGGCGGTTCCGCGCCGCCGACGGGTGCGGGTCCGCGCCGGTCCCGGGAGATCCTCGAGGAGCGCTACGCCCGCGGGGAGATCAGCACCGAGGAGTACCGGGAGCGGCTGCGGACCCTGGAGGAGGATGACCGATGAACCCGCTGAGCCGGAGACAGCTTCTGGCCCTGGGCGCGGCCGGGGCCGGTGCCGCGGCCGTGGGCGGGGCCGGGCTGTGGTGGACCAGCGGCGGCGGCGAGGCCCTCGGTGGCGGCCGGGAGCTGGTGGAGCCCGAGGTGCTGTCCAGCCGGGACGGGGTCCTGGACCTGGCACTGGAGGCCGCCCCCGCCCAGGTGCGGATCGGGGCGCGGCAGGCGAACGTGCAGGCGTTCAACGGCTCGCTGCCCGGACCCACCCTGCGGGTCCGGGGCGGGGACACGGTCCGGGTGGCGATGACCAACGGGCTGGAGGCCCCCACGAACCTGCACGTGCACGGGCTGCACGTGTCCCCGGAGGACAACGGGGACAACCCGTTCGTGAGCATCGAACCGGGGGAGTCCTTCGACTACGAGTTCGTCCTGCCGGAGGACCACCCGCCGGGCACCTACTGGTACCACCCGCACCGGCACGGGCACGTGGCCGACCAGCTGGCGGCGGGTCTCTACGGGGCCATCGTCGTCGAGGACCCCGACTCCGTCCCGGTGGCCCGCGAGCGCGTCCTGGTGGTCTCCGACATCACCCTGGACGGCTCCGGCAACCTGGCCGACGTCTCCCCGCCGCAGCGCATGATGGGCCGGGAGGGCGAGACCGTGCTGGTCAACGGCCAGGTCCGCCCCGAGGCCTCCGCGGCACCGGGGGAGCGGGAGCTGTGGCGGGTCGTCAACGCATGCCCGTCCCGGTACCTGCGCCTGACCCTCGACGGCCAGACCGTGCGGCTGTCCGGCCGGGACGTCGGCCGCCTGCCCGAGCCGGTCGACGTCACCGAGGTGACCCTGGCCCCCGGCAACCGGGTGGAGCTGCTGGTGGACACCCGGGAGGGCACCTCCACGCTGGTCGCCGCCCCCGTGGACCGCGGGAGCATGGACGGCATGATGGGCGGGGCCATGCCCGGGGACGGCCCCGGCAACGACGACCCGATCGACCTGCTCACCCTGGAGGTCGCCGGGGACCGGGCCGGAGACGCGGGCCCCGTGCCCGCGGGCCCGTCCCTGCGGGACCTGCGCGACGAGCCGGTCGAGGCCCGGCGCACCCTGGACTTCGCCATGGGCATGGGCGGGATGGGCGGCATGATGGGCAGCAGGCGCGGGCCCGGGCAGATGATGTCCTTCACGATCGACGGGCAGGAGTTCGACGCCGAGCGCACCGACCAGCAGGTCCGGGTGGGCACCGTGGAGGAGTGGATCCTGACCAACTCCAGCCCCATGGACCACCCCATGCACCTGCACGTGTGGCCCATGCAGGTCGTGTCCGACGGCGGCCGCGACGTCTCCGAGCCGCGGTGGCAGGACGTGGTCAACATCCCGGCCTTCGGCCGTGTCACGGTCCGGGTGGTCTTCGACGACTTCGGCGGCCGCACCGTCTACCACTGCCACATCCTCGACCACGAGGACCTCGGCATGATGGGCACCGTCGCGGCCCGCTGAGCACCGCGGGCCCGACCCGCCACCCTGTCCGAACAACACCACCGCCGGGAAGCGCTCGCGGCCCGGCAGGAAGGACGTGCAGCCCCTCATGGACCACGGCACGCAGACGCAGAAGAAGCTCTCCCTGACCGGATCCGTCGCCCTGGGGACGGGGGTGATGATCGGCGCGGGCATCTTCGCCCTCGTGGGGCAGGTCACCGAGCTGGCCGGCGGCTGGGTGCCCTGGGCCTTCCTCGCCGGGGCCGTGGTCGTGGCGTTCAGCTCCTACTCCTACATCCGCTACTCCGCCACCAACCCGTCCTCCGGCGGGATCGCGATGCTGCTCAAGGCCGCCTACGGCCCCGGGGTGGTCGCCGGCTCGTTCTCCCTGTTCATGTACGTGTCGATGATCCTGGCCGAGTCCCTGCTGGGCCGCACCTTCGGCACCTACCTGCTGCGCCCCTTCGGTCTCCAGGACTCCGCGGTGTGGGTGCCGGTGCTGGCGGTGGTGGCCATCGCGGCCGCCGCCCTGGTCAACCTGGTGGGCAACCGGTGGGTGGAGCGCTCCGCCACGGTGACCGCGGCGGTCAAGATCGTCGGGATCGCCGTGCTGGCGATCGCGGGCATCCTCGCGGCAGGGGTCTCCTCCCTGGGCCGTCTGTTCACCGCCGCCGACCGCACCCCACCGGACCAGGGGTGGCTGGGCTTCCTGGCCGGGACCACCCTGTGCATCCTGGCGTACAAGGGCTTCACCACGATCACCAACCAGGGCGCCGACCTGCAGCAGCCGGAGCGCAACATCGGGCGCTCCATCATGATCTCCATCGCCCTGTGCACCGTGCTCTACCTGCTGATCACCGTCGCGGTCACCGGCAGCCTGACCGTTCCGCAGATCGTCGAGGCCCGGGACTACGCCCTGGCCGAGGCGGCCGAGCCGCTGTTCGGTGCCTGGGGCGTGCGGCTGACCGTGCTGATCGCCGTCGTCGCGACACTGTCGGGGCTGGTCGCGAGTCTGTTCTCGGTCTCGAAGCTCTACGACATGCTCCGCGACATGGGCCAGGCCCCCGGGCTGCCGGGGCAGGAGGGCCACCAGTCGCTGTACATCACCGCCGGGCTGGCGATGCTGATGGCCGCCTTCTTCGACCTGTCCCAGATCGCCTCCCTCGGCGCCATCCTGTACCTGACCATGGACATCGCCATCCACCTCGGCATCCTCCGCCACCTCAGGGACGACGTCGGGGCCAAGCCCTGGATCCCCTGGGTCGCGATCCTGCTCGACGTCGCGGTGCTCGTGCCGTTCGTGCTGCTGAAGGCCCAGTCGGACCCGTTCACCGTGGTGGTCACCGCCGTGGTGGCCCTGGTCATCGGCGTGGCGCAGTGGTTCATTGTGCGGCACCGCTCCGACGAGGACGCGCGGCAGGGCGAGCACGAGCAGCACTGAGGACCGGTGAGCCGCCCCGGAACCCGGGGACCGGAAGAGGAGGAACCAGCGATGGAGGTCGATCGTGAACGTACTGCTGACAGCCCTGGGGATCACGGTCATCGTGGTCGGGCTGATGGACATGTTCCACACCCTGCTGCACCCCAGTGGCCAGGGGCGTCTGAGCCGACTGGTGCTCGCCGCGGTGTGGAGGGTCTCGAAGGCCACCGGTCACCGGGCCGGCTCCGCCGTGGGGCCGGCGGCGATGGTGTCCGTGGCGCTCCTCTGGGTGGTGCTGCAAGCAGCGGGGTGGGCGCTGATCTACTACCCGCACGTCCCGGGCGGGTTCATGTACTCCTCCGGCATCGACGCGGCCGCCTACCCGGACGCGGTCGAGGCCGTCTACGTCTCCGTGGTGACGCTGTCGACGCTGGGCTACGGGGACGTGGTGGCCACCGACTCGTGGATCCGGGTCGCTTCCCCGTTCGAGGCCTTGACCGGGTTCGCGCTGTTGACCGCGGCGCTGACGTGGTTCACGCAGATCTATCCTCCCCTGATGCGGCGCCGGGCGCTGGCACTGGAACTCAAGGGCCTGGCCGACGCCGACTGTGCCGAGACGTTCGGGGAGGTCGAGCCGGCCATCGCCTCCCGGGTCCTGGATTCCCTGCAGGCGGATCTCACGAAGATATCCGTGGACTTCACCCAGCACACCGAGGGCTTCTACTTCCAGGAGAGCAACCCCGACCTGTCCCTGGCCCGCCAGCTGCCGTATGCGCTGCGGCTCCGTGATGCGGCCATGGCCCGGTCCGAACCGGCGGTGCGGCTGAGCGCCCAGCGGCTGTCCTCGGCCCTGGAGCAGCTCGGGTCCGAGATCAAGGACGACTTCGTGGGCACCGGGGAGCACCCCGGTGAGGTCTTCGCCGCCTATGCGGCCGAGCACGGCCAGAGCACCCGGGCCTGAGTTCGCGTTCTCGGCGTTGCGCACGGGCGGTCCGGGGCGCGGAGGTCGCCGCACCTACATGACCACGGGGCCCTCGAGGGCCGCCCACAGGGCACCGGCCAGGACGCCCAGTCCCAGGCTCGCGGTCGCGGCGATCCCGGCGGTGACAGCCGGCCAGGCGGCCGCCCCGCCGCGGCCGGGGAACTCCGCGGTGTGCTGGTCCCGGCGGGCGAAGACGGGGGCGAACCAGCGCAGGTAGTAGAACAGGCTGAGCACGCTGTTGATGACCACCACCAGGGCCAGCCAGCCGTGCCCGCCGTCCCAGGCAGCGGTGGCGGTGGTGAGCTTGCCGACGAACACGGCCAGCGGCGGGGTGCCCACCAGCCCCAGCAGCGCCACGAGCAGGGCCAGCCCCAGGCCGGGACGGGCACGGGCCAGGCCCCGGTAGTCGGCCAGCTCCCGGTGCTCGGGCAGAGCGGCCGTGACGGCGAAGGCGGCGACGTTGGTGACGGCGTAGGCGGCGAGGTAGAACAGCAGCGAGGGCAGGGCCAGGTCGCTGCGTCCGACCGCGGCCACGGGCACGAGCAGGAACCCGACCTGGGCCACCGTCGACCAGCCCAGCAGCCTGCGGGGATCCGTCTGCCAGTAGGCCGCGAGGTTGCCCAGGAACATCGAGGCGGTGGCCAGCAGCGCCGCGACCAGCAACCAGGAGCCGTCCCCGGCGGAGACCGTGGCCACGAGCCGGTACACGGCCACCAGCGCCCCCACCTTGGGCACGGTGGTGAGGAACGTGGCGGCGGTGGCCCCGGTGCCCTGGGCGGCGTCGGGCACCCAGAAGTGGAAGGGCACCCCACCGGCCTTGAAGAGCAGCCCGGCGAGCACGCCCAGCACGCCGGCGCCCACGGCCGCGGCCGGGGCGGCGGGCAGCGCGTCCTGGAGCAGGGCGTAGTCGGTGCCGCCGGCCAGGGCGTAGAGCACGGTGACCCCGAGCATGAGCAGGATCCCGGACAGCGCCCCCATGAGGTAGGTCTTCATGGCGGCCTCGGCCCCGGCGCGGCCGCCGGTGAGGCCGACGATCCCGTACAGGGGGATGCTGGCCAGCAGGAACCCCACGATCAGCACGAGCAGGTCGGTGGACCCGGCCAGGACCATCACCCCGGTGGTGGCGAGGAGCAGCAGGGCGTACGTGTCGGACTCCCGCGGGGACCCGGCGATCTCCCCGGAGGCCACCCCCAGCACCAGCAGGGTGGTCAGGGCGGCGACCACCCGGGCGGCACCGGTGGCGGTGTCCACGGCGAAGGTGCCGCTGAAGGCGCTCTGCGCGGGTCCGGTCATGGCGAAGGCGGCCGCGGTCGCGGCGCCCAACAGGGCCAGGGCGGCGACTGCGCGCGCGATCCACTGGCGTCGCCGGGGCAGGAACGATCCGCCCAGCAGCACCACCAGCCCACCGAGGAAGACGACGATCTCGGGCAGCAGCAGCTCGGGGCGCATCTGCATCGAGGCCTCCACCGGCTACCGTCCCACCAGGGTCACGAGGGCCGTCGAGGCCGGCTCGATCACCTCGAGCAGCACCCGGGGCAGCACGCCGATGAGCAGGGACAGCGCCAGCAGGGGACCGGCGGACCACAGCTCCCGCGCCCGGAGATCCGCGAACCCGGGGGTGTGCCCGGCCGCGGGGCCGGTGAAGACCCGCTGCAGGGCCCGCAGGAACAGGGCGGCGGTGACCAGGATGCCCAGCAGCGCGACCGCGGTCACCGGGGCGACCGCCACGCTGCCGGCGAAGATCTGGAACTCGGCGATGAACCCGGAGAACCCGGGCAGGCCCAGGGAAGCGAAGGCCCCGACCGCGAACAGCGCCGCGTAGCGCGGGGCGGGGGCGGCCAGCCCGCCGTAGGAGCCCATGTCGTAGGTGCCGGCCCGGTCCTGCATCACCCCGGCGAGCAGGAACAGGGCGGCGGTGATCAGCCCGTGGCTGACCATCTGCACGACCGCGCCGGTGACCGCCACGGAACGGGCCTGGGCGGCGTCCTCGGCGAGGATCCCGACCGCGCCCAGGGCCAGGACGATGTAGCCCATGTGGTTGACGGAGGTGTAGGCGATCATCCGCTTGAGATCCGTCTGGGCCAGGGCCACGAACGCCCCGTAGAGCACCGAGACGATGCCCACGGCCACGATCACCCACGCCCAGGCGCGCCACGCCTCGGGCAGCATCGGCATGGCGATCCGCACGAACCCGTAGGTGCCCATCTTCAGCAGCACGCCCGCCAGCACGGCCGAGCCGGTGGCCGGGGCGTCGGTGTGGGCCGGGGGGAGCCACGTGTGGAACGGCACGGTGGGGGTCTTCACGGCCAGACCCACCAGGATCGCCGCGAGCACCAGCCCCCCGGTGAGCGGCTCGCCCGCCAGTGGCGTCGCGGCGACGAGCTCGGGGATGTCGAAGGTGTGCGGAGCCGCCGCCACGTAGAGCCCGATGAAGCCCAGCAACAGGGCCAGGGAGCCCAGGAACGTGTAGAGGAAGAACTTCAGCGCCGACCGGGCCGCGTTGCCGTGGCCCCACCCGGCGATCACGAAGTACATGCCCACGATGGACAGGTCGAAGAAGACGAAGAACAGGATGAGGTCGGCCGCCACGAACACCCCGAGACTCACGCCCTGCAGGAACAGGAACAGCGCGGCCTGCACGCACGGCCGGTCCGCGTCCCGGACGGCGTAGACGGCGCAGGCCAGGAACACGACGGCCGTCATGGCCAGCAGCGGCAGGGACAGCCCGTCCACGCCCACGTGGTAGCTGCTGTTGACGCCGGGGATCCACGGCACCTGCTCCTCGAACGCCAGACCGTTGGGCCCCGGGTCCTCGTAACCGGCCCACAGCACGCCCACGAGCAGCAGCTCCACGACGCTCACCGCCACCCACGCCCATCGGGCGGCCGCGGGTCCGATCGCCGGGACCAGGGCCAGGACGGCGGCGACCGCCAGGGGCAGGAAGACGATCAGGCTCAGCATGCTCATCCCATCACGGCGTAGACGGACCAGGCCACGACGCCGACGGCGAGCACCGCGACGGCCTGGAGGAAGTACTGGTGGACGGCCCCGGTCTGCGGAGCCCGGGCCAGCTGCCCGAGCCGGCGGACCCGGCCTGCGAGGCCCTCGACGGCGCCGTCCACCACGTCGTCGTCGAGCCGGGCCGCACCCCGGCCGGCCGCGGCGGCGGCGTGCGCGGTGCTGTCGACCCCGGCGTCGAGGACCCGGTCGTCGAACCGGGCCGCGGCCCGTGCCAGCACCGGGACGGCGCCGGCCGCGGCGGTCACGGCACGGTCCAGGACGAGGTCGTCGAACCGCGCCAGGGCGTGCGCCAGGCCCAGCGCGGGACGGACGACGACGGCGTGCGCGGCGGCCTCCAGCCCCAGCCACCCCACGGCCCATCCCGGCTCGGGGGCGCGCAGGCGCAGCATCAGCAGCAGGACGACCAGGGCGATCGCGGCCGAGACGAGCAGCTCGACGGGCGCCACCTCACCGTGCCCGCCCAGGGCCTCGGCGAGGGCCGGGCTGACCGGCGGCAGGGCCAGCACCCCCAGCACGGCCGCCCCGGCGGCGAGCACGACCAGCGGGGCCTGCTCCAGCACCCCCACCTTCCCGGTACCCCCTTCTCCGGCCTCGGCGCGGACACCTCGACGCCAGATCGTCCACAGCACCCTGCCCGCGTAGGCCGCCGACAGGGCCGCCGCCACGAGCCCGGCGGCGTAGAGCCACACCGAGGTCTCCAGCGCCCCGGCCAGCACCGCGTCCTTGGTCGCCCACAGGGACAGCGGGGCGATCCCGGCCAGGGCCAGCGCCCCCACGGTGGCGCTCACGCCCACCACCCGCCACCGGCGGCCCGACCCGCGCAGGGCCGCGAGCTCCTCGGTGCCCAGCGCCGTCAGCCACGCCCCGGCGGCCAGGAACAGCAGCGCCTTGGTGGAGGCGTGGGCCACCAGGTGGGCCGCGCCACCGCTCACCGCCCCCACCCCGGCGGCCAGCACCACGAAACCCAGCTGCGCCACCGTGGACGCCGCCAGCAGCTGCTTGAGCTCCCGCTGGGCCAGCGCCACGATCCCCATCAGCACCGCCGTCAGCACCCCGATCCACGCGGCGGCCGGACCCGCCCACCCGGTGGAGGCGAGCAGCGGCTCCACGCGCAGCAGCAGGTAGCCGCCCATGGCCACCATCGCCGCCGAGTGCAGCAGCGCGCTCACCGGGCTGGGGCCCTTCATCGCCCCGGAGAGCCAGAACGAGAACGGCAGCTGCGCCGCCTTGCCCAGTGCCGCCACCAGGATCCCGGCCGCGACCACGTGCCGCCACGGGCCCTCCGCCGCCGGGAGGTCGGCGAGCGCCATCCCGGTGCCGCCGGCCAGGGCGGCGCCGGCGGCGACGTAGAGACCCAGGTCCGCGGTGCGGGTCGTGACGAAGGCGGTGAGCCCGGCCGAGACGCGGTCGGCGTCCCGCCACCAGAACCCGATCAGCGCGTAGGAGGTCGCCCCCATCAGCTCCCAGGCGAACAGCAGCGCCGGCAGGCTGGCGGCCGTGGCCGTGGCCAGGGCCGCGGCGGCGAAGACCAGCATCAGCCCGTGGAAGCGCGGCCGTGCCGCCCGGATGCTGCCGGCGGCGAAGACCAGTACCAGCAGGGTCACCACCGCGATCATCGGGAGAGTCAGCGCCGCGAGGGCGTCGACCTCCAGCGCGAAGTCGGCACCGGCCACGAACGGGTACGCCAGAGCGGGCCGCGCCAGGGCGGCGACGGCCGCCAGCACCGTGGTCAGCGCGGCGGTGAGCACCGCGACCGGGGCCGCGGCCCGCTCCGCCCGGGTGAGGGCGAGCACCGCACCCACGGCGCCGGGGAGCACCACCACGGCCAGCAGCACGGCCTGGGCCGCGGTCATCGGGAGAGCTCCTCGGCCATGTCGGTCATGTCGGTCTGCCGCCTGCGGTGCAGCAGCGTGGCCACGGCGAAGCCCATGGCCATCTCCACGGTCATGGCCGCCAGGACGACCAGCAGCAGCACCTGCCCGGAGGGGTCCGGGGCGAGGAACCACCAGAAGCCGGCGGCGGCCAGGAGCACCCCGTTGATCATCAGCTCCAGGCCCATCATCACCATCACCACCACCTGCTGGGAGAGGGCGCCGTAGAGCCCCACCGCGAACAGCGCGGAGGCCACGACCAGCACGGCTTCCAGGGTCATCGGCCCACACCTCCCGGCTGCGGGTCGTCGGCCGGACGGCGGCGCAGGTCGTCACCGAGCCGGTCGTAGCGGGTGCGGTGGGCGGCCAGGACCACCCCGGCCACGATGGTGGCGACCATGACCGGACCCACCACGGCCATGACCAGCATCTTCTCGCCCATGATCTCCAGGCCCAGCGCGTGCGTGACGTCCTCGGGCGGGGCACCGCGCCGCTGCGGCCACGGGACGAGCAGGGCGCCGGCGGCCAGCAGCACGAAGACCCCGGCCGAGGCGCCGATCGCGGCCCTCTTCCCGTGGGTCATGTCCATGGGCATCAGCGCCGGGTTCATGCCCATGAACATCACCATGTAGACCGCCATCACCGCCATCTCCATCACCATCATCAGGATCGTGATGATTCCCAGGTAGCTCTGGCCCAGCAGCAGGATCTGCACCCCCACGGCGATGAAGGACAGCGCCAGGGCATAGGTGGCCCGGGCCATGGAGTCCACCACGAACACGAGCACGCCCGCGGCCACGGCCACCACGGCGAGCACCCAGAACACGATTCCGACCAGCACGGCTCAGCCCTTCCAGACGACGACGAGGGACACGACCAGGTCCTGGAGCACGGCGGCCGGGAGCAGGACCGTCCAGCCGATCTCCATGAACCGGTCCGGGCGCAGCAGCGGGATCTTCCGGCGCAACCACACGAGCACCGCCAGCACCGCCACGGTCTTCACCAGGACCCACGCCCAGCCGGGCAGGACGGGACCGGCCCCGCCACCCAGGAACAGCGGCACCGAGAAGGCGGCACCGGCGGTCAGGAACAGGTAGCGCCCGGCCTGGAGGACGAGGCGGTCGACCCCCGAGAGCTCGGCCAGCACGCCGCCGCTGATGTCGGCGGCGAGGGCCGGGGCGAACGGGCCCCACACGGAGAAGCCCGTCACGCCGACGAGGAAGACGAGGAACGCCACCGGCATCCACACCACGAACCACAGCCCGTCCTGCGCCGCGGCGACGTCCCCCACGGCCAGGCTGCCGGCGGCGATCGCCGGGGCCACCAGCGCGAACATCAGCGGCAGCTCGTAGGCCAGGCCGTGGGCGAGGAAGCGGTAGCCGCCCACCAGGCCGTGGGCGGAGTTCGCGCCCCACCCCGCCAGCCAGACCAGCGCCCAGACCATGACGTCCACGGTGTTGAACCACACGACACCGACGTCCAGGTCCGCCAGCGTCCACCGGCCCAGCGGGATCACCGCGATCATCAGGAACGCCCCGACCAGCATGCCCGCGCCACCGATCCGCCACAGCAGGGTGTCCGCGGCCACGGTGGTCCGGCGCCGCTGCCGCAGCAACCGGGCCGCGCGGGCCGCCGGCGCCGACCAGCCGCCGCCGGCGCCCTGCGCCGGCGCCGAGAGCACCGCATCCAGCGCCACGGCGAAGAAGGCCAGACCGCACAGGAGGATCCCTGCCAGCACGGCCCATCCGCCCGGAACGGTCGTCACCACGCTCTCAGCCATGCCCCACCTCCTGGACGGCAGGATGCGGATCGAGGTCCAGGCTCGCCACGGCCAGCCGCACCGAGCCCAGCTCCAGCCCGGTCACCAGCTCGGGCACCACCGCCCACGGCACCGCGCCGTCCTCCGCCACCGCCGGCTCCGCGCCACCGGCCTCGACCCGGATCCGATCCACGCGGGCCAGCAGCCGGTCGTGGGCGTCCCCGCGGCAGTGCCGCGGCAACCCGTGGCGCTCCAGAGCGGACGGGTCGAGGGGCAGCACGTCCCGCAGCGACCAGCGGAGCAGCCGCGACCTCCGGACCGTCCGGTGCAGCCGCTCGGCGGCGTCCCGGGCGGCGCACTGGTCGCCGTGCAGGAGCGCGTCCCGGGTGCGGCGGGCACAGGCCGCCATGTCCTCGGCCCCGGCCAGTGCCAGCAGCGCCATGACCTGGTCGCACCGCACCACCGCGGCGGGCGCGGGACCGGGGCCTGCCCCTCCGGCGCCGTGGTCCTCGCCGTCGACCACGGAGGCCTCGGCGTCGACCACGACATCCCCCTGCAACGTGCAGCGCAGCACGAGCCCCGCCGGCCAGAACGCCAGCACGGGACCGAGCGGAAGATGGAGCACGTCCATCTCCAGCCCGTCACGGTCCTCCCCGCCCTCGGCCAGGGGGATGCCCTCCGGAGCCATGTCCATCCCGCCGTGGCCGCCGTGCTCGCCGTGGTCCATCTCGCCGTGGTCCATCTCGCCGTGGTCCATCTCGCCGTGGTCCATCTCGCCGTGGTCCATCGCGCCGTGGTCCATCGCGCCGTGGTCCATCGCGCCGTGGTCCATCGCGCCGTGGTCCATCTCGCCGTGGTCCATCGCGCCGTGGTCCATCGCGCCGTGGTCCATCTCGCCGTGGTCCATCTCGCCGTGGTCCATCTCGCCGTGGTCCATCTCGCCGTGGTCCATCTCGCCGTGGTCCATCTCGCCG